>NZ_JBFAOF010001041.1:0-2367 GCF_040675125.1 Spirillospora sp. NPDC049652
GGACGCGCCGCAGGGGTACTCGGCCGCGCCGCGGCGGTCACCGCGATCGGGGTGGCCGCCATCGGGCCGGTCGGTTCCGGGACGGCCTCGGCGTCGGAGGGTGACTTCACCTACCGCGTCGGCTCCAAGGAGTTCCGCCTTCACAACGCGCCGGACGGGCCGTGCCACTCCCTGCCCGACATCGGCTCCCACTTCCGGAACTTCACCGGCACCACCGTGGAGGTGTACAGGGAGAGGGACTGCGTGGGCCGCCACTGGTACATGGAGCCTCACGCCGGACGCGACGGCGCGCCCGACTGGGCGTGGAGCTTCCGCTTCATGCCCTAGCCGATTCATGTCCTAAACGGTCGTGGGAGGGCGGTCGGGTCGTTCGTCGCCCGGCCGCTCTCCCGCGTCGCCGTCGTGGTCCCGCGCCTGGTCGCCGCGTCCGCCCGTCCAGGCGAGGACGGCGGCCAGGGAGAGCAGCGGGACGGCCGGGAGAAGGTAGCGGTAGTCGAAGTCGGCGGTGGCCGACGGGACGACGATGAGCGCGACGCCGGCCAGGAACGGCAGGAGCGCCGGGCTCCGGGGCCGCCGGACGAGCCCGGCCAGGGCTGCGAGCGCGAGCGCCGCGAGCAGCGGCCCGGGGACGAAGACGACCTTCTGGTAGGCGCGGACCCATCCGGCGAACGGTTCGACGACGCGTGGCCGGGCGGTCGGACCCCCGTACGCCCGGGAGGGCCTCACCGCGTCGGCGGGGCGCTTGTACTTCACCGGGAAGCGGTACTCGGACACGGTTCCGGCGGTCGGATGGGCTGAGCGGTGCGGTGCGAAGCCGCGCGTGCTGTCCCGCAGGACCGTCCAGAGGTAGTCGAGGGGCTGGGCGAGGACGGCCCGCTTGGCGAAGTCGGCGGCGAGGGCGTTCCCGGCGCGGTCGGACGTGCCCTTGGGGAAGGACCGGAAGGGGGCGTGGGCGCCCCACATCGCGGCGAACGCCGGGTCCATGCCGGGGGTGTCGTGCGTCCAGTCGCGGCAGAAGACCCGTTCGTCCGGGGGCGGGTGGATGGAGTCGCAGTCGGCGAACGCGGCGACGCGTCCGAAGAGGAACAGCCCGTTGGTCCCGGTGAGGCCCCAGTGCCCGTGCTCGGCCCGGTACCAGGCGGCGTACGAGCCGACGACCAGCAGGAACGCGGTGGTCAGGGCGCCGATGACACGCCAGTCGACCCGCCGGACGAGCAGGAACAGCAGGACGGCGGCGAGCAGCGGCAGGCCGACCGTCCGGGTGACGGCCGCCGCGCCGAGCAGCAGTCCGGCGGCCAGCGCGGGTGTCCAGGACGGGACGGGCCGCCACAGCAACGCCGCGACCGCCGCGACGACGAGCAGCTCGAACAGGGTGTCCGACAGGACGAGGTGTTCGAGCTCGACCTGGTAGGCGTCCAGCAGCGCGGGCGCGGCGGCGAGGCAGCCGAGCAGGCCCGGCAGGACGGCCCGGTCCGGCCACGCGGCGCGCGCCGTCCGGTAGACCACCAGGTAGAGCAGGACGCCGATCGCGAGGCCGAAGAGGTGCTGGGTGAGGGCGACCGCGCCGAAGTGGTGCAGCGGGCGGAGCAGCCACAGCATGAGCGAGTAGCCGCTCGGCCGCAGCACCGACGGGGCCGGGGAGAGCGCTCCCCGGAGATAGGTGCCCGAGTCGCCGAACCAGAGCATGGACGGGTAGCCGGCCATGGCGAGCAGCCGCGGTACGACCGCCGCGGCGAGCAGCAGCCCGAAGGGACCGTGCCGCCGAGCCACGGCGTACAGTCCCCGGCCTTCCGTCGCGCGCCCGCCTCCGAGGGGACGCGCCGACGCGTCCACTGACACGTTTCCCCCCGGGCTGCCCTACCCGGGGCGCCGCGCGGGGACACCGGACCGGGGAAGGGCTTTGGCCTCCCCTGTCCAGGTTCGGTCCGCGCTCGGTCCGCGCTCGGTCCGCGCTCGGTCCGCGCTCGGTCCACGTCCGGTCCACGTCCGGTCCACGTCCGGTCCACATCCGGCGCGGCCGGAACCGGACGCGCGGCGGCCGGGACGGGCGGGGACGGGCGCGTCCCTCCGCTTGTGTCCGGTATGCCCGACCCCGCTGAGATCGTTCCACTACGGTTGGGGCACGATGTGCATCGAGATGGCGCCGGTCGCCGGGTACCGGGTGGCGGCTGACTCGTCCGTTGACCATGGTCGGCGGGAGGAGTAGTTTCCGGCGCGGAACTCGTGCCTGGCCATGAGCAACCGGAGGACCCGCCCAGATGGAACGTGCGGCAGGGCCGACCGGGGGATACGCCGAGGACGCCGAACGGGCGGCGACCGAGGCGCTCGCGGTCGTGGAACCGGTCGTCCCCGGCCGGAGCCGGCGCG
>NZ_JBFAOF010001042.1:0-2365 GCF_040675125.1 Spirillospora sp. NPDC049652
GTCCGCGCCGGTGAACGGCACCAATCCGCTGGCCGGGCCGGACTCCGGCCGCGGCTTCGGCCCGGGTGGCCGGATGGGCGGTCGCGGCGGCGCGGGGATGCGCGGGTTCGAAGGCATGCCTCCGGGCGGCGGCGGCCTGCCGGGTGGGCCGGGGCAGGGCGGCTTCCCGGAACTCGGGCAGCCGCCGGGCGGATCGGCCTCAGGCGGGCCGTCCTCGGGCGAGCCGTCATCAGGCGGCAGGCCGACCGGGAGCGGACGCCGGGGCTTCGGCGGACCGGGCGGCGAGGTCAGCGAACAGATGGTCTCTTACCTGGAGAAACACCAGGAGGGCGCGCAGTGGCTCGTCGCGGTCGCCAACGCCCAGGCGGCGTCCTCGATCATCCTGAAGACGGGCCGGCCGGTGATCGCGATGGGCGGGTTCATCGGCACCGACAACGCGATGACGGTGGCCAAGCTCCAGTCGCATGTCCGGGAGGGGAAGCTGCATTACATCGTGACGTCCGAGTACGGCGGGAGGGGCCCGGGCGGGTCCGGGACGTCCGAGGCGGTCACGGCGTGGGTGAAGCAGCACGGGACGCTCGTCCAGCCCAGCGAGTACGGCGGGTCCGGCTCGTCGGAGGCGGCATCGGGCGGGTTCGGGCCGATGGGTTCCGGGACGACGCAGCTGTACCGGCTCGGCTGACGGTTTCTTTGGGATCGAAGCGCGGGACCGGCCCTGTCTTGATGTCGAGCCGGGGCCGGTCCCGCGATGGGGGGATGGAAGCGATGACGGCTTTGTTGGTGGACGAGGCGTCGGCGGCGCGTCCGGGAGGCGGGCGGATGCCGTGGGCGAGGCGGTTGCTGAAGGGCGATCCGGACGATCCAGGGTGGGCGCGTCCGGCACTGTGGGTGCTGCTGGCGGTGACGGCGGTGCTGTACCTGTGGGGCCTGGGCGCCTCGGGATGGGCCAACGCGTTCTACGCGGCGGCGGCCCAGGCCGGGTCGGTGAGCTGGAAGGCGATGTTCTTCGGCGCGTCCGACGCGGCGGGCGCGATCACCGTGGACAAGACGCCGCTCGCGCTGTGGCCGATGGCGCTGTCGGCGCGGCTGTTCGGCGTGAACTCCTGGAGCCTGCTGGCGCCGCAGGCGCTGATGGGCGTCGGGACGGTCGCGGTGGTGCACGCGTCGGTGCGGCGGGCGCTGGCCGGTGAGGCCGGGCGCGCGGTCGCGGCCGGTGCTGGGCTGCTGGCCGGTGCGGTGCTGGCGGTGACGCCGGTGGCGGTGCTGATGTTCCGGTTCAACAATCCGGACGCGCTGCTGGTGCTGTTGCTGAGCGTGGGCGCGTATGCGCTGGTGCGGGCGCAGGAGCGGGCGGCGACGGGCTGGCTGCTGGTCGCGGCGGCGGCCGTCGGGTCGGGTTTTCTGGCGAAGATGCTGCAGGCCTTCTTGGTGCTTCCGGTATTCGCGCTGGTGTACCTGGTGGCCGCGCCGACACGGTTGCGGCGGCGGTTGTGGCAGTTGGCCGCGGCCGGTGGGGTGTTGCTGGTGTCGGCGGGCTGGTGGGTCGCGGTGGTCGCGCTCGTCCCGGCGTCGTCGCGTCCCTTCATCGGCGGGTCGCAGCACAACAGCGTGCTGGAGCTGGCGCTCGGCTACAACGGCCTGGGCCGGCTGAACGGGAACGAGACGGGCGGGCTGGGCAACACGAACGGCGACGCGGGTTGGCTGCGGATGTTCGGGACGCAGGTCGGAGGGCAGATCGCGTGGTTGCTTCCGGCGGCGCTGCTGCTGCTCGCAGCGGGCCTGTGGGCGGTGCGGCGGACGCCGCGAACCAGTGCCGCGCGGGCGTCGCTGATGGTCTGGGGCGGCTGGCTGCTGGTGACCGGGCTGGTGTTCAGCCTGATGCAGGGCATCTTCCACGAGTACTACACGGTGGCGCTGGCTCCAGCGGTCGCGGCGTTGGTGGGCTTGGGCGCCGGGCTGATTTGGCCGCGCCGACACGTCCCGGCGTGGGCTGCGGTGCTGGCCGGAACCGTGTTGGTTTCGGCCGTGTGGGCCTGCGAACTGCTTCACCGCACGCCGCAGTGGCGGCCGTGGCTGACGGGCGTGGTGGTCGTCGCCGCACTGGCGGCACTGGCCTTGATAGCGGCCTCAGCTTCGAGCGCCCCCCTAACTGGACGCCGAGCGCGGGTCCTGGCCGGGGCAACGCTGGTGGCCTCTGCCGTGACGGTGTTCGCCGGTCCGGTGGCGTACGCGCTGGACACGGCGTCCACTCCCCCCACGGGAGCGATCGTGACGGCCGGACCGTCCACGGGGCGCGGCCCAGGCGGCTTCGGCGGCCCGAGGCGGACGCGCGGTGGCGGCCAGGGGCCATGGGCACGCGGCGGTA
>NZ_JBFAOF010001043.1:0-2364 GCF_040675125.1 Spirillospora sp. NPDC049652
CGTCCCGGCCCGCCGACCGGGACGGCGGGGCGGGAAATGGAGGGGTGACGGATGGGGGTCGCGTGGCATGCTGGCGGCGTGGACGAGCCGGACATGACACTGGAAATGGCGCCCGAACTCCTCATGTTCCTGCCCGCGGCGCGCCGCCGCGAGCGCCAGCGGGTGGCCTGGGACGGGACGTCGAGCCTGGGACACGTCATCGAGTCCCTCGGCGTCCCGCTGCCCGAGGTCGGGACGCTGACCGCGGACGGCGCGCCCGTCGAGCCGTCGCACCGCCCGGCCTCCGGCGCGGTCGTGCGGGTCGGGCCGGTCGCGCGCCCGCAGGAGGTCCCGCTGGAGCCGGGGCAGACCGCGCCGCGCTTCCTCCTGGACGTGCACCTCGGCACGCTCGCCCGCCGTATGCGCCTGGTCGGCCTCGACACCGCCTACCACAACGACATGGACGACCCGGAGCTGGTCGTGCAGGCGAACGCCGAGCGGCGCGTCCTGCTCACCCAGGACCGGGGGCTGCTGATGCGGCGGGCGCTGTGGCTCGGCGCGTACGTCCGGAGCCCGCGTCCGGACGACCAGCTCCGCGACCTCCTGGAGCGGTTCGCGCCGGACCTCGCCCCCTGGACGCGCTGCACCGCCTGCAACGGGGTCCTCGTCCCGGTGGACAAGGCCGAGATCGAGCGGGAGCTCGCCGAGGGCACGCGCCGCAGCTACGACGCCTACGGCCGCTGCGCCGACTGCGGGCGCGTGTACTGGCGCGGCGCGCACGGCGACCACCTGCGGGAGATCGTGGACAGCGCGCGGGAGACCGTGGCGCGGGCCCGCGCCGCCGCGACCCCGTCCCGCTGAGGCGCGGGCCCGGTTCCGCTGAGGCGCGGGCCCGGTCCCGCTGGACGTGTCGCCCCCGCCCCACGGGAAGGTCACGGAGACGGCATGATGGCGGTCCATGAGCGTGAGCGTGGTGGTGGGAGCGGCGATCATCTCGGCCGGGCGGCTGCTGGCCGCGCAGCGGGCGGCCCCGGCGGAACTCGCGGGCGGCTGGGAGTTCCCGGGCGGCAAGGTCGACCCGGGGGAGACCGACGAGCAGGCGCTCGTCCGCGAGTGCGAGGAGGAGCTCGGCGTCCGGGTGGCGCTGGGCGAACGGGTCGGCGGCGACTGGCCGCTCGGCCCCGGCGGGACCGTCCTGCGGGTCTGGACGGCGACCGTGGAGGCGGGTGAGCCGCAGGCGCTGGAGCACCTCGCGCTGCGCTGGCTCGCGGCGGACGAGCTCTACACGGTGGAGTGGCTCCCCGGCGACCTCCCGGTCGTCGAGGCGATCGCCCCGCACCTCGCGAACTGATCTGGAGCGGCCGGCCGGACGGCCGGAAACGCGACGACCGGCGTCCGCGTGAGCGGAGCGCCGGTCGTCGCGGAGATCGGACGGATCACTCGATGCGGTTCGCGCCCGCGTAGTCCGAACGGTCCGACAGTTTGGAGACCTTCACCACATCTCCGGTCTGCGGAGCCTGGAGGTACAGGCCGTTTCCGGCGTAGATCCCCATGTGGTGCAGGTTGCCGCCGAAGTAGACCAGGTCGCCCTGGCGGAGCGAGCCCCGGTCGACCTTGGTGCCGAGCTGGAACAGGTCGCCGGTGTAGTGCGGCAGGCCCGGCTTGCCGACCTGGGCGTACGCCCAGATGACCAGGCCGGAGCAGTCGAAGGTGGTCGGCCCGGCGGCCGCCCACACGTACGGCGAGCCGAGCTTGGTCAGGGCCTTGCGCAGCATCTTCTGCGGCAGGGCGCTGCCCCGGACGGTCACCGTGTAGCCGGACGTCGGGTCCTTGGTCCGGGTGATGCCGAGCTTGTCCAGCAGCTTCTGGACCTGGTCGATCTTGCCCTTGGTGGTCTTGCGGGCCGCGTCGGCCTGGTCGGCCGCCTGCTTGACCTTCGCGGTCTGCGCCTGCGCGTCCGACTTGGCCTTGTTGGCCTGGTCGATCAGCGTCTGCAGCCGCTGCACCGCGCCCGCGCGGTTCTGCGCGAGGTAGGCGGTGTCGGAGAGCCCGCCGCCGTCCCCGCCGCCCGCGAAGATCATGTCGGGGCCGCCGCCGCTCATGTACTGGTTCGCGGCGACCTGGCCGAGCGCGGCCCGGGCCGGCGCGGCCTGCGCCTCCAGGGCGTCCGCGCGGCGGGTGGCGTCCCGCTCGGCCTTCTGGGCCTTGCCGAGCTCGACGCGGGACTTGTTGTACTGCTCGGTGAGGTTCTCCGCCTCGTCCTGAAGCTGCTTGAGCTGCTTCTTCAGGTCGGACTCGGAGGGCTTCCCGGACGGGGACGGGGGAGTGAGCGGTGCCCGGGGGGCCGCCGGCACGGCGTGGGCCGCGCCGGGTGCGGCGACCCCG
>NZ_JBFAOF010001044.1:0-2361 GCF_040675125.1 Spirillospora sp. NPDC049652
CGGACGAGGCGGACGGCGGCGGCGAGGTGCTCGGGCGAGACGTCCTTCAGCAGGAAGCCGCTCGCCCCGGCGGTGAGCGCTGCGTAGACGTAGCGGTCGAGGTCGAAGGTGGTCAGCATGATCACGCGCGGCGGGTCGGCGGCGGCGAGGATGCGGCGGGTGGCGGTGAGGCCGTCCAGGCCGGGCATCTGGATGTCCATGAGAACGACGTCGGGCCGCAGGTCGCGGACGGCGTCGACGGCGCGGGCGCCGTCCTCGACCTCGGCGGCCACCTCGATGCCGGCGGCGGTGAGGATCATCCCGAAGCCGGTGCGGACGAGCGCCTGGTCGTCGGCGATCACGACGCGCGGCGCGCTCATCGCTCGGCCGGGAAGACGGCGCGGACCCGGTAGCCGCCGGAGGGCGTCGGCCCGTGCTCCAGGGTCCCGCCGAAGACGGCGAGGCGTTCGCGCAGGCCGAGCAGCCCGCGGCCGTTCCCGGAGTGGGACGTGGGTCGGCCGCCGGTGTCGGTGACCTCGATGGCCAGCTCGCCGGGGGTATGCGCGACGGCGATGGCGACGCGTGCTCCGGCGGCGTGCTTGACGGTGTTGGTGAGCGCCTCCTGGACGACCCGGTACGCGGCGAGGTCCTTGCCCTCGGGCAGGTCGGACGGGGTGCCGGTGACGATCAGGTCGACCTTGACGCCGGTCGCGCGGACGCGGTCGGAGAGCGCCGGTACCTGGGCGAGCCCCGGCCGCGGCGCGAGGTCGGCCTCCTCGGGCTCGCCGTCCATGGTGAGCAGGTTCATGACGTGCCGCAGCTCGGTCATCGCGGCGCGCCCGCCGGTCTCGACCGCGCGCATCGCCGCCTCGGCGCGGTCCGGTTCGTCCCGCAGGACCATCCGGGCCGCACCCGCCTGAACCACCATCACGCTCACATTGTGGGTCACCACGTCGTGCAGTTCCTGCGCGATGCGCGACCGTTCGCGTTCGACGGCGCGGCGGGTGGCCTCCTCCTGCCGGGCCTCCAGGACGCGGACGCGCTGCTGCCAGGTGTGGACGGCGTTCGCGGCGAGCCCGATCGGGATCAGCAGGAGGAACCCGAGCATGGCCCGGCTCATCTGGGGCAGCAGGGCGTGCCGGAACACGACGACCAGCAGGCCGTCCACGGCGGCGGCGGTGATCGCGAGCCGCCGGTGCGGGCTGTAGACGACGGCGCTGTAGACGGCGATGAGCAGGGCCGCGAAGGTGAAGGTCGGGTTGAGGTAGCCGCCCTGGTGGAACACCACGGCCGCGACGGACACGACGCACAGCGCGCCGAGCGGGTGGCGGCGCCGGAACGCGATCGGGAGGGCGATCAGGAGGGCCAGCGCGAGGTGCCACCACAGCGAGGCCCCGTGGAGCGTGGTGTACGCGGTGTCGGTGAAGTGCGCGCCGGGCCCGTACGGCGGCCGGGGCGGCGCGTCCGGCGGGTGGGGCAGGTCGAGGCCGCCGCCCTCCGTCCAGGCGGGCGGCTCCGGCGGCTCGGGCCGGTAGAAGTCCGCGGGAGGTACCGGGCGCCGGTCGCCGGACGCGTTCATCGTGACGCTCACCGTGCCCACGGCCAGCAGGACGGCCAGTACCCCGTCCGCCACGACGGCCCAGCGGGACGTGCGGGACGGCAGTTCCGGCGTCACCCGCCAGAGGGCGTTCCAAAGGGCGGCCCGGCGGTCCGCGAGGACGGTTCTGCTCACCGGCTCACTATGACAAGTAACCAGAAACCGGCACATCCTCCCCGGGACCACAGCGGGACCCGCCGCGCGGCGTACATCGCGCGGATGACCCCGGGCGCGAATCGTCCGCGCGGCCGACGTGATCCCATCAGCGCGGCCGACGCGCCGCCCGTCCCGCGCTCCCTACCGTCTGGGCGACCCCAGACGACGAGGAGACGCCGTGATCGAGATCCACGCGGTGACGAAGTCCTATGACGACGGCAGACCCGCCCTGGCGGACCTGACGCTGAGCGTGGCGGAGGGCGAGGCGCTGGCCGTGCTCGGGCCGTCCGGAAGCGGGAAGTCGACCCTGCTCAACCTGGTCGCCGGGCTCGACCGGCCGACCCGGGGAACGGTCGCGGTCGCCGGCACGCGCGTGGACGGCCTGTCCGAGACCGCGCTCGCCCGGTACCGGCGGGCGCGCGTCGGGATGGTGTTCCAGTTCTTCAACCTCCTGGACGACCTGACCGTCCTGGACAACGTGCTGCTGCCCGCGCAGCTCGCGCGCACGTCGCACCGCGCGGCCCGGGACCGCGCGGCGGAACTGCTCGGCAGGCTCGGCACGGCGGCGCGGGGAACGTGGCGCTGAACGGCGCGCTCGCGCTGGACCCCGAGCGGTACGAGCGGGCGGT
>NZ_JBFAOF010001045.1:0-2354 GCF_040675125.1 Spirillospora sp. NPDC049652
CGCGCCGGCCGGGGCCGCGCCCCCCGGGGCCTGACCCGGCCCAGCGGGCGACCGATGACACAGCGGTACGACCCATGACTTCTGACGAACAACGGGGGAAGAGAATGACGACGGCGGAACCGGTGCGGAACATGCCGCCGGGCGGGGACGTCGCGGCGGCCCGTCCGGAGACTCCGGCGCCGCACCCGCGGCGGTGGGCCGGGCTGGCCGTCCTGTCGGCGAGCCTGCTGCTCGTCGTGATGGACATGACCGTCCTGAACGTGGCGCTGCCCGAGATCTCGGCCGACCTGCGGCCCGACGCGATCTCGCTGCTGTGGATGGTGGACGTCTACTCGCTGGTCGTGTCCGGCCTGCTGGTGACCTGGGCGGCGCTCGGCGACCGGTGGGGGCGCAAGCGGATGCTGCTCACCGGGTTCGCCCTGTTCGGGCTGGCCTCGCTGGCCGTCCTGTGGGCGGACACGCCCGGCGCGGTCATCGCCGTGCGGGCGCTGCTCGGCATCGGCGGCGCGATGATCATGCCGTCCACGCTGTCGATGATCCGGAACCTGTTCACCGACCCGCGCGAGCGGGCGACGGCGCTCGGGATCTGGGGGACCATGGCGGCGCTCGGCGGCGCGCTCGGCCCGATCCTCGGCGGCGCGCTGCTGGAGGCGTTCTCCTGGCACTCGGCGTTCCTGGTGAACGTGCCGGTGATGGCGGTCGCGCTGGTGGCCGGCTGGTTCCTGCTGCCCGAGTCGCGCAACCCGCACCCCGGCCCCTGGGACGCGCTCGGCGCGGCCCTGTCGATCGTCGGGATGGTCGCGCTCGTCTACGCGATCAAGCACCTCGGCAAGGACGGCCCGACCGGCGAGGCCCTCGCCGCCGCCGCGGTCGCGGCCGTCGCGCTGGGCTGGTTCGTCCGGCGCTGCCTGCGCCGCGAGCACCCGCTGCTGGACGTCCGGCTGCTGCGCGGACGCGCCTTCTCGGCCGGGATCGTCACGGCGCTGACCGTCAGCATCGCCGCCGCCGCGACGATGCTGCTGCTCGCCCAGTGGATGCAGGTCGTGCAGGGCTACTCGCCGCTGGAGTCGGGGATCCGGCTGCTGCCGGAGGCCGTCGGCGCGGCGGTGTTCTCGCCCCTCGCCCCGGCCATCGCCAACCGGATCGGCGCGCGGGCCGTCCTGTCCGGCGGGCTGCTGCTCATCGGCGTGGGCTTCGCGGCGCTGTTCCTCGGGCCCCGGCCGCTCGGCTACCCGACCGTGGCGGTGTCGCTGCTGGTGGTCGGGATCGGGCTCGGCGCGCTCGGGGTGGCGTCCGCGGTGATCATGGCGGGCGCGCCCGCGGTGCGGTCCGGCAGCGCCGCCGCGTTCGAGGAGACCAGCTACGAGCTGGGCGGCGTGCTCGGCGTCGCGGTGCTCGGCAGCGTCGCCGCCGCGGTGTTCCGGCACGGCCTGCCGCTCTCGGACCTGGCGTCCGCCGGGATCACCGGACGGGCCGCCGAGCAGGCCCGGGAGTCCATCGCGGGCGCGGTCGAGGTCGCGGGCGGGCCGGGCGGCGCGCGGCTGGTCGAGGAGGCCAAGGCCGCGTTCACGACGTCCCTGGAGTGGACGGGCATCGCGGGCGGTGCGCTGATGCTGGCCGCGGCCGTCCTGGTCTGGAGGCTGACCCCGCGCGATCTGGACCTGGGCGAGGTCGAGCACTGACCCGGGCTGACCCGGGTTTCGGTCCGGCGCTAAAGGGCGCATGGCGGCTTTCAGCGAACCGCCAAGAGAGGGCAAATAGCGGACGCTCCGCCATGTGCCCGTTACGCTACGCACTTGTGACCGAACTGCGCACCACACCGGTCAACCCCGGCGATCTCTTCTCCGCCCGCATCCGGCAGTACTGCGCCGAGCGGCCCCCGCAACGGCTGCAACTGCTGGAGGCGGGCTGCGGCTGGGGGCACGCGCTCGACCTCGGGAACCTCGACGCGCAGATCACCGGCGTCGACCTCGACCTCCCCGGCCTGCGCGCCCGCGTCCGCGCCCGCACCGACCTCCACACCTGGCACCTGGGCGACCTGCGCGACGTCCCGATGCCGCCGCGCGCCTACGACATCGTGCACGCCCCGTACCTCATCGAGCGGCTGCGGAACGCCGAGCTGGTGCTCGACCGGATCGCGGCCGCGCTCAAGCCCGGCGGGCTGCTGCTGGTCCGGATGCGCGACCGCGACACCGCCTTCGGCTTCCTCGACCGCAACGTCCCGGATCCGCTGCGCCGCGCCGCCTCCCGCGCCACCGGCGGCCGCTCCCGGCACGACCGCGTGCCCCGCGCGCGCCACGGCTCGGCCCCGCAGAGCGCCGACGGCGACGCGTCCCATGGCCGCGACGCTGTGG
>NZ_JBFAOF010001046.1:0-2349 GCF_040675125.1 Spirillospora sp. NPDC049652
CTCGTCCCCCCGGTAGAGGCCCTCCAGCGCGGTGTCCACGACCGTCGAGACCGACAGCAGCCGGGCGAAGCCCGCCCGCCCGAGCACCACCGCCGCCGCGCCGTCCCCGTAGACCAGGCCGGGCAGGTCGGCGCGCCACCGGTCGAAACCCGGGCCGTCGAACCGGTCGGCCGTGGTGACCAGCGCGGAGACGCGGGACGGGTCGGCGGCCAGATACGAGGCGGCCAGCTCCACCGCGCCGAGCGCGCCCGCGCACATCTGCTGCACGTCGAGCGCCGGCGCGTACCGTCCGGCGTCGCCGAGCACCTCCCGGTGGACGTACGAGGCGGCCGGCCAGTAGTCGATGCCCTGGAACCAGGCCGAGGCGTGCAGCAGCAGCGCGACCTCTGACGGCGGCAGGCCCGCGCGGCGCAGCGCCGACCGCGCCGCGGCGACGGCCATCTCGGGCGGCGCCTGGTCGGTGGCGACGGTGATCGAGGCGTACTCGTCGGCCGCCAGGTCGGACGGGGCGTAGCGACCGTCCGCGACCGCCTCCGCGACGTCCACGGGGGAGGGGAGGCAGTGGGCCAGACCGGCGAGGAAGAGACCGTCGCAGCGCATGCGCACCTCCGGGGACGGTGACGGCTGACGCCGATCACACTACGGTGATCTCCGCCGAGGCACGAGAGGCCGTTTCTCCGGCGCAGGCAGGCGTCACCAGCGGACGGCGGGGCATTGCCGCGCGTCGGCTCCGGTGCCGCGCTCTACTCCCAGGTCGCGGTGTCCGGGTCGATACCGTGGGTGCGCGCGCTGGCGTCGACGATCCGGCGGAACCACGCGGCGAGGCCCGGGCGGATGCCGTCGTAGTGGGCGGCGAACCCCGGATCGGCCTCGAACATGCGCCCGAGGCAGACCTGCATCTGCCTGGTGAGCGGGAAGTAGGAAGCGAAGACTTCGCGGTGCCGTTCGGCGAGCCGGTTCGCTTCCGGGCTGCCAGGTGCGACGCCCGCGTCCATCGCCTCAGCGAGGGCGCGGTCGAGGTCGGTGACGGCGTCGGCGATCGCCTGCCATTCCTCCGGGCCGCGAGCGGCCGAGCGTTCGGCGTACTGCGACCACTGCGCCGTGTGTCCGTAGCGCCGCCGCGCCTGGGCGTGCTGGTCGGGATTCCATCCGGGGCCGAAGATCGCGGCCTGCTGGTCGGCGGTCAGCAGCGGGCCGCGCTCGTGGGCGTCGATCATCCGGTCGAGCCCGGCGCTCAGCCGCTGGAGGCGGTCGATCCGCTCGGCCACCTGGGCCCGCTGCGCACGCAGCGCGGCGGGCACATCGGTGGTCGCGTCGTCCAGGACGTCCCGGATCCGGTCCAGGCCGAGCCCGATCTCGCGGTAGACGACGACGCGGTGCAGGCGTTCCAGGTCGGCGGCCGTGTAGAGCCGGTACCCGGCGGCCGTGCGCAGGGACGGGCACGCCAGGCCGATCTCGTCCCAGTGGTGCAGTGCCCGGACCGTCACGCCCAGACGCGCCGAGACCTGACCGACGGTCAGGCCGGCGTCGTCGCTGGAATCAGGCATGGTCCCCATTGTCGCGGTCCCGGGCGTCCGGCGGGGTGATCCCGACGGCCGCGAGGTCCCGCGCTTCCGGGCTGGCCGGATCATGGGGCTTCGCCGCGGTGAGGACGATCCGAGCGTTCTCCGGGGTGATCACCGTGATGTCGCGGGTGGTCCACGGGGTGTCCCGCGGCCCGTCGACCGAGTCCGGGCGCAGCGCGCGGCAGGCGTCGGCGAGCGCGTCGACCTGGCTGAGCACGCAGGAGAAGCTGAAGCTCATCGCCGGTGGCTCGTCGGGAACGTCCTCGGCCGAGACGAGGAGCACGTCCTGGAACGCCCACCTGCGCAGATGCACGAGCCTGCCGGGGATGGAGAACAGCTCGATGAACCCCAGCCCCCGGGTCCAGAAGTCCACGGACGCCGCCAGATCGTTCGTGGGGATGGTCGCGAACGCGGGCATTCCGTAGATGCCGCGGTACGGCTCCGGCGGAACCGCGTCGGGGCCGGGGGCGGGCACGGGGCTGATCTCGAACGCGTCGTAGTAGTCGCTCATGCAGTGCACCCTCCAGCCTCACGCGGCGTGAGGGTCAAACCGAGCACGAACGGCCTGGTCGGCGCGTTGGGGGCTCCATCAGAGGCTGTGGGCGGAGATGTCGCCGCGGGACGTCGTCGCGCGGATGTCGAGCTCGGCGGTGCCGTCGTTCTTCAGCGCGTTGCTGACGCGGCCGTAGGAGGTGCCGGCGTCCAGCGTCGCGGAGACGCCCGTGGCCGCGCCGACCGAGATGTCGCCGCTCTGGGTGCGCAGGACGACCTTGCCGCCCTTCGC
>NZ_JBFAOF010001047.1:0-2348 GCF_040675125.1 Spirillospora sp. NPDC049652
CGGGGTACCCGCCGTCGGCTCGGGACGGCGGGACGGCGGGCGCGTCACGGCGGACCGGCGCGGCGGCGGCCGGACCCGCCGGACCGGGCCCGGCACCAGGGCCGGGACCGGTGCCCGGGTCGAGGGCACCGGCTCCGGCCGGGTCGGCCGCGCCGGCCGGGTCCGCGCTCTGCGGCTGAGGCGTCACGGGGTCTCCCGGCGCGGTCAGGCCCGGCCGCGCCGCTGCGCCGGGGGAGTCCCCGGGCGACATCGGGCCCGGACCCCTGCGATCCTGGACCGGTATCCGGACATGGCACGGCTGTGTCGGAGCATGTACAGAATGTAACAGGGTGGCTTCTCAGGGAGGGAGGAAGCGGGGTCCGTCGTGCCGCGTCCGCGCGCACGGGACCCGGCGACCAGCATGGACACGGATGTGACAAGGGCGTTGTATCCGCGCGAGCGCGTCGCGACGGTGCAGGAGGCGACCGCGAAGGCGGGCCTCGCGGCGCTGCTCCTGACGCCCGGCCCGGACCTGCGGTACGTCAGCGGCTACGACGCGCTGCCGCTGGAGCGGCTGACCTGCCTGGCGGTGCCCGCCGACGGCGAGCCCTTCCTGGTGGTGCCGCGCCTGGAGCTGCCCGCCGCGCAGGAGTCCCCGGCGGGTTCGCTCGGCGTGGAACTGGTGCCGTGGGACGAGACCGACGACCCGTACGCGCTGGTCGCGCGGCGGCTCGGCGCGTCCGGCGGCAGGGTCGGGCTCGCCGACCGGATGTGGGCGATGATGACGCTGCGGTTCCGGGACGCGATGCCGGGCGTCGAGCAGGTCCTCGCCGGGACGGTGCTGCGCGAGCTGCGCATGCGCAAGAGCCCCGCCGAGATCGCCGCGCTGCGCGAGGCGGGCGAGGCCATCGACCGCGTGCACCGCCGGGTTCCGGAGTTCCTGCGGGCGGGCCGCACCGAGCGGGAGGTCGGCCGCGACATCCACGACGCGATCCTGGCCGAGGGGCACGCCACGGTCGACTTCGTGATCGTCGGCTCGGGGCCGAACGGCGCGAACCCGCACGCCGAGCTGTCCGACCGGGTCATCGGCGAGGGCGAGCCGGTCGTGGTGGACATCGGCGGGCAGATGCCGAGCGGTTACTGCTCCGACTCCACGCGCAACTACTGCGTGGGCGAGCCGCCCGCCGAGTACCGCAAGTACTACGCGGTGCTGGAGGAGGCGCAGCGACTGTCCTGCGAGGCCGTCCGTCCGGGCGTCACCCCGGAGGCGGTCGACGCCGCCGGGCGCGACCGGATCGCCGCCGCCGGGTACGGCGGGTACTTCATCCACCGCACCGGGCACGGCATCGGCATCGAGACGCACGAGGAGCCCTACATCGTCTCGGGCAACACCGAGCCGCTGGAGCCGGGCATGGCGTTCTCGGTCGAGCCGGGCATCTACCCCGGCGAGCACGGCGCGCGCATCGAGGACATCGTCGTGTGCACCGAGGACGGGTACGAGCCGATGAACCGGACCGGCCACGGCCTGGTCGTCATCGACTGACCACCGCACCACCGCCTGACCACCGCCTGACCACCGGCCGGCCACCGGCCGACCACCGACCGACCCGGGCCGTCCGCGACGGCGCGGGACGAGCATCGCAACGGCGACACGACGCCGCTCCGCAACGGGGGCGGGCCCGCACGGCGGGTCCGCCCCCGTTGCGTTCACGGGCTTATAACGATCTCCATACCAAACCGGGCCGCGCGCGGCCCGGTTGTTGCGCACTCCTGGCGTCGCCCTGTACCTCCTTGGAGCATCCGGCGGGTTTTACAGCGAAGTAACACGAAACGCCGGGCCGTTCCGGCCCGCAGAGGGAGGAGGGACCGTGGCAGAGGTCGCCCTGCGCGGGGTCGGGAAGGTGTATCCCGACGGAACCCGTGCCGTGACCGACCTGAACCTCGGCATCGCGGACGGCGAGTTCCTCGTGCTGGTCGGGCCGTCCGGCTGCGGCAAGACCACCGCGCTGCGGATGCTCGCGGGGCTCGAGGAGATCTCCGAGGGCGAGATCGCGATCGGGGACCGCGTGGTGAACCGCGTGCCCGCGCGCGACCGCGACGTGGCGATGGTGTTCCAGAGCTACGCGCTCTACCCGCACCTGTCGGTCCGCGACAACATCGGGTTCGGCCTGTCGCTGCGCAAGGTGCCGAAGGCCGAGATCCGGCGCGAGGTGGACCGCGCCGCGCAGATCCTGGGGCTCACCGAGTACCTCGACAAGAAGCCGCGCAACCTGTCCGGCGGCCAGCGCCAGCGGGTGGCGATGGGGCGCGCGATCGTCCGGCAGCCGCAGGCGTTCCTCATGGACGAGCCGCTGTCGAACCTGGACGCC
>NZ_JBFAOF010001048.1:0-2345 GCF_040675125.1 Spirillospora sp. NPDC049652
GCCGCCGCAGCGCCAGCACCCCGGCGACCGCCATTCCGGCCAGCACCCCCTCGCCCAGCCCGAGCAGCAGCACCCCCGCCGCCGTCACCAGGTGGACGGGGACCTCGCGGTGGTTCCACAGGTCGCGTGGCCGGGCCCGGTCCAGCATCCGGAACCCGAGCACCACCAGCAACCCGGCCAGCGCCGACAGCGGGATCCGCTCGACCAGGGCAGCCAGGCTCACCGCCGCCACCAGGATCCAGACCCCGTGCAGGACGGACGCCGCCCGCGTCCGCGCGCCGGCGTCCAGGTTCGCGGTGCCCTGGACGACCCCTCCGGCGACGGGCAGCCCGCCGAGCAGCCCGGACACCGCGTTCGCCGCGCCCTGCCCCAGCAGCTCGCGGTCCAGGTCGGCGCGCGGCACCCCGTCCGGCCGCCGCCGCTCCACCGCGACCGCGCTCAGCAGTGACTCGACGGCCGCGAGCACCGCCACGGCCGCGACCGCTCCGACGATCTCGTGCACCGGCGCGTCCGGCAGCACCGGCGGACGCCAACCGTCGAACAGCCGCCCGGGAAGCTCCACGTGCCTGACGTCCCATTGGAGCGCCCACGCACCGACCGTGGCGATCACCACCGCCGGGACGGGGGCGGGCACCCGCAGGACCGCCCTCACCGCCCGTCCGCCGCCCTCGTACCGCCGACCCACATACGTCCAGAGGAGCAGGACGGCGATCGTCCCCAGCGCCACACCGGTCGAGGGACCGTGCGCGCGCACGAGCTGCCCCGGCAGTTCGGTCAGGTTCGCGAACGCCGACCCCTGCGGCCGACCGCCGAGCATGACGTGCAACTGCGACAGGACGAGCGCCAGCCCGACCCCCGCCAGCATGCCCTGGACGACCGCGGGTGAGACGGCCAGCGCCGCCCGCGCGACCCGCGCGACGCCCAGCGCGACCTGCAGCAGCCCGGCGAGCAGCGTCACCCCGCAGGCCGCGCGCCACCCGTAGGTGTGGACCAGCTCGGCGACGACCACCGCCAGTCCGGCGGCGGGCCCGCTGACCTGCAACGGCGACCCGCCCGCCAGCCCTCCGACGACCCCGCCCACGACCGCGGCGACCACACCCGCCGCCACCGGCGCCCCGGACGCCACCGCGATGCCCAGCGCCAACGGCACCGCGACCAGGAACACGACGAACGAAGCGCTCACATCACGCCGGACGTCCCAAGCTCTACGTGACTCATATCTCACGCTACGTATCCAAGCAGCCTCTGACCAGCCCGATCCCCCGAACCGACAACAGGCCCCGAACCAACAACAGGCTCCGGACACGCGACCGGGCCCGGACACCCGAACAGGCCGCGGATGTGCGAGGAGGCTCAGGTTCGCGAGGAGGCCCTGGGACACGCGAACAGGCCCGCATTCGAGAGGAGGCTCGGGTACGAGAACAGGCCCGGATAGGCGAACAGGCCGGGATGCACGAGGAGGCTCGGATATGCAAGGAGGTCCGGATAAGCGAAGAGGCCGCCCGGTGGGCGGCCTCTTCGATCTTTGTCGGGGTGGGGCGGGCGGGTCAGCGGCGGTAGTCGCGGTGGTTCTGCCAGTCGTCCTGCTGCTGCGGCGGGTTCTGCTCCTGGTTGCCGCCGTAGGACGGGTTGTAGGAGCCGTTGCCGCCGGACTCGTAGCCGGAGCCGTACGCCTGGGTGGAGTTCGGGTCGAACCCCCCGGTCGGGCGCGGCCCGGTGTCCCGGGACGCGAGCGGGTCGTTGCCGCCGTAGCCGCCGCCGAAGTCGCCGTAGCGGCCCGGCTCGCCGGTCGCGCCCGTCGCGGCCGGCTGGCCGCCCGTGGCGCCGCCGTACGAGCCGTACGAGTCGCGTCCCGAGGACAGCGGGTCGTCGTTGTACGTCGGCGCGGCCTGGTAGCCGCCGGTCGGACCGTTGCTGCTCCCGGACGGGCTGCTCGACGGGCTGTTCGAGCCGCTGAACGGGGGCGCGCCGAGCGGGTCGCTCAGCGGGTCGCCCAGCGAGTTGCCGAACGACTTGTCCGCGCCGATCCCGCCGCCGGACGAGGTCGGGCCGCCGCCGGAGGAGCGCTGCCGGTCGCTCTGGATGCGCTGCAGCAGTTCGTCCACGGTCGGGAGCTTGCCCTCGCCGGTGTCGCCGCCGGACGCGCCCGCGGCGGCCGGCTGCTGCGGCGCGGCGGGGGCGGGCGGCGGGGGAGCGGCCGGAGCGTCCCAGCCGCCGGTGCCGGAGTCGGCGGCGGGCGACCGGTAGCCGGAGGTGTCCTCGCCGAGGCCGCCGAGCGGCAGGCCACGTGGCTGGCGATCGTCTGGAATGACCCGATCAACCTCATGTCGTACGTGACGTACGTG
>NZ_JBFAOF010001049.1:0-2343 GCF_040675125.1 Spirillospora sp. NPDC049652
CCGTCCCGCGCTGCGGCCGGCCCCACGGCGCCAGCCCCGCCACCAGGTCCCCCGCGCCGAACAGCTCGATGACCGACTCGTCGCCCTCGCCGTTGGCGATGAACTCCTTCGCCAGGATCCGTCCGGCCGTCCGCGTCCCCGCCGGGAACAGCACGACCACCGCCGGCGACGCGACGCCCTGGTGGCAGAGCATGCCGCCGGGCGGCACCTCGACACGCCGCCCCATCGCCCACAGCGCCTGCCGGTCCGCCCGGCTCAGCCGGGTCCAGAACGCGCCGGGACGGCCCTCGATCGTGCCCAACGCCACCTCCTCCGCCCCCATGGTGCGTCCCTCCGCAGGCTCATTCCGTTCCAAACAGCACGATCGGAGTGGGTCCCCTGACTCATTCCACCCGTGCGGGCCCGATGGGGGAAGATGCCTAGGCGAGGAACCACCGATCGGAGGAGCCATGGCCTACACCGGCAACGTCGAGGTCGGCGGACCACCGGACACCCGCGACCTGCCCGGCCTGACCGTCACCAAGGTCGCCGTGGGTCCGTACGACAACAACGCCTACGTCCTGCGCTGCACCGCGACCGGCGACCAGCTGCTCATCGACGCCGCCAACGAGCCGTCGCGCCTGCTGAAGCTCCTCGGCGACGGGCCGCTGAGCCGCGTCGTCACCACCCACCGCCACCAGGACCACTGGGAGGCCCTGGCCGACGTCGTGCGGGCCACCGGCGCCCCGGTGTCCGCCCACCCGTTCGACGCCGCGCCGCTGCCGGTCGCGGTGTCCGACCCCGTCCAAGACGGCGACACCATCCGGGTCGGAGAGAGCACGTTGGAAGTGATCCACCTCCGCGGCCACACCCCCGGCTCCATCGCGCTCCTCCACACCGCCCCGGACCGCCCGCACCTGTTCACCGGCGACAGCCTCTTCCCGGGCGGCGTCGGCAACACCTGGGGCGACCCGGCCCGCTTCAAGCAGCTGATGACCGACGTCACCGAGCGGGTCTTCGACCGCCTGCCGGACGAGACGTGGGTCTATCCCGGCCACGGCAAGGACACCACCCTCGGCCGCGAACGCCCCAGCATCCCCACCTGGTGGGAACGCGGCTGGTAGCGGGCCACACGCTGCGGCACTCGGCCGCCCGCTGCGACCCCACCGCGGCCGCCCGCTGCGGCTCCCTTCGGACGGGCGCCCTACGACCCGGCCGTGCCCCGCCTCGGTCTCCCGGCCGGGGCGGGGTGCTTATAGTGATCTCGGAATCGGTGCGACGGGAAGGGGCGGGTTCATGTTGAGACCTGCTCGGTTCCTGCTGCGCCTCGTCCTGGTCGCGGCGGTGTCGGTTCTCGCGGTGGCCTGCCTGACACAGGCGGGCAAGAGCGTCGCCGCCGTCAACGCCGCCTCCGCGAGTACATCCGTGCCGGCCATGTCCGTCGCGGACTCGCCCGCCGCGTCCGTGCAGGTCTGTCCGGCCGGCCTCCGCCCGGACGCCGTGCACCCCGACTCGGCGCACGGGGGTGGCGGTGCCGCGTCCGAAAAGGGGCAATGCGGCAAGCGGGCGGTGACGGGGGCCTCTTCCCTAACACCCGCCGCCGCGAGCACACAGGTGGCGGCGAACCCGTCCGACGCCTACGCCGCCGTGTCGCCGGGAAGGGCGGGGGAACGAGCCCGCTGCGTTCCGGCGGCCCCACCCGATACGGGCCATCTCTGCGTTCTGCGGATCTAGGAGACCGTCAGCGACGGTCAACCGGTCCGACAGAACGGAATCCTTCCTGATGAAAAACACGCGCCCGGTCACACGGGCGTCCTCCGCGGCATTCACCATGACGGCGCGGGCGGGCCGAGCGCTCGCCCTGTGGCCTCGTCGCCGCTGGGCGGTGGCCCTGGCCGTGGGCTGTCCCACCTGCAACAAGCTGGTGCTCGTCCTCGTCGGCTCCTCGGGGGCGATGACGGCCTGGGCGCCGCTGCAGCCGCTGCTGGGCTCGTTGTCCGTCGCGCTGCTGGCCGTGGCGACGGTGCGCAGGCTGTCCACCGAGGTCGCCTGCCCCGTCCCGGCCCGGGGCTGATCTCCTTCCGCTGCCTGTGGCGGGATGGAGGGAGACCTGTGCCGTGTCCGAGCACCACGCAACCTTTCGGACGCCGCAGGGCGTCTCATCCTTTGCTTCCTCTACCGAGAGGTGTCCCTTCGATGTCTTCTGCACGTAAGGCGGCGCCCCGCCGCCTTATCGTCGGCGGTGCGGCGCTGCTGGTCGTGGCGCTGGCCGTCGCCGTGCTGGCCGTGGTCCGGAGCGGCGGCGACTCCCCGCGCAGGGCCGTCGCGCCGCCGGTCAAACCGGTGGCGACCGCGACCACGCCG
>NZ_JBFAOF010001050.1:0-2342 GCF_040675125.1 Spirillospora sp. NPDC049652
GCCAGACGGTGTCGAAGTGGCCGAGCAGCAGCACCCGGTCGCCCGCGCCGAACCGCCAGCGCAGGTGCGGCCGGCCGCCCGATTCGAGCCGTTCGGGTGGGACGCCGGTCAGGCGGGCGCCGAGCGCGGCGACCACGTCGGCGCAGCGGCGCACGGCCGCCGGGTCGGCGGTGGGCGACTCGGTCCGCACCAGCTCCCCGATGTCGGCGACCATCGCGTCCGTGCGGGCGCGGGCCGCCGTGAGCAGGTCCGGCACGTCAGCCGACCTTCGGCGTCGCGCGGACGCCGTGGTGGACGTACTGGGATCCGTCGTCGAGGGTGTAGAAGGTCACCGGCCACCAGCCGCCCACCCCGGGCCGCTGGACGAGGAAGACGCCGGGCTCGAAGGCGCGCAGCGGCGCCTCCTGCGACCGCTCCTCCTCGGACACCATCTCGGCGAGTTCCCCGGTCACCACCGAGCGCAGGACGAGGTCCCCGTCGCGTTCGAACACCTCCATGCGGCTGGAGGCGCGCTCGTAGACGCCGACGTAGCGGGACGGGTCGTCGGGGACGGGGCCGGCGGCCGGTTCGGGCAGCCGGGGCGGCTCGACGCCGGCGAGCTCGGTGAAGATCTCGCCATAGAGGTCCTGGTAGAGGCTCAGGGTGTCGCCGCCGTTGGTGAGCAGGCACACCGCGAGGCCGGTGTCCGGCAGGACGCGCAGGAAGGCGCTCTGGCCGATGGTGTTGCCGTCGTGGCCGTACATGCGGCGGCCCGACCACTCCATGAGGATCCAGCCCAGTCCCCACGCGTCGCCGAGGGTGTGGGTGTCGGGGAGGGCGACCTGGGAGGTGCGCATCGCCTGGGCGGCGTCCTCCGACAGCAGGCGCGTGCCGTCGGGGGCGAGACCGCCGTCGAGGTGCAGGCGCGCGAAGGCCAGCACCTCGCGTGCGGTGGAGCAGATGAGGCCCGCCGGCCCGGCCGAGCGCATGAGCATCCAGTGCGGTGCGACGACGGGCGGCTCGCCGATGTGGCCGGCGGCGGCGCGGTGGCGCAGGACGTCCTCGGGGAGCGTCGCGGTGCGGGTGAGGCCGAGCGGCTCGTAGAGGCGCTCGCGCATCAGCCGGTCCCACTGGACGCCGGTGACGTGTTCGAGGATCCGGCCGGTCAGGGAGAACCCGGCGTTGCAGTACGACATGGTCGCGCCGACGGGATGGTTGGCGGCGGCGTCGGCGAGGCGTTCGGTGTAGCGCTCCAGGCAGTCGTCGCCGCGTCCGGTGTCGAGGAAGAAGTCGCCGTCGATGCCGCTGGTGTGGGAGAGCAGGTGGCGCAGGGTGACGTGCTCGGTCAGCTCCGGGGTGCCGAGCCGCAGGCCCGGCAGGACCGACGCGACGGGGGTGTCCAGGTCGAGGACGCCCTCGTCGACGAGCATCATCGCGACGGTGGCCGTCCAGACCTTGGAGATCGAGCCGATCTGCCACACCGTGTCGGTGGTGGCCTCGATCCGCGCGCCGGCGTTGGCCAGGCCGGTGGCGGCCTCGGTGATCTCGCCGCCGGCGAGGATGCCGAGGCTCGCGCCGGGCACGCCGTGCTCGACGGCCAGGGCGGTCAGCCGCTCGGCCCAGTGCGCGGCGTCCACCGGGCGCGTGCCGCCGTCGGCGGTCGCGCGGGCGGAGGAGGCGGAGGGGGAGGGGGCGGTGTCAGTCATGGTCGACTCCCAGGTGTTCGGTGACCCAGCCGACGAGGCGGCGGGAGTAGTCGGCCCGGTGCGAGGGCCGTCCGGTGAGCGGGAACAGGTGGTCGCCGCCCGGATACCGGACGAGGCGGACCGGGACGCCGCGCGTGCGCAGCGCGTGGAACCACTGCTCGGCCTGGCCGACCGGGCAGCGGTCGTCGGCGTCGCCGTGCAGGATCAGGGTCGGGACGCGGACGCCGTCCGCGTGGGTCAGCGGCGAGAGCGCGACGAGCCGGTCGTGCGGGCCGATCTCCAGGCCGGTCAGGGCGTGGCCCTCGTCGGAGGTCCCGGCCATCGAGACCAGGTCGGTGACGACGCCGCCGGGCACCGCCGCGCGGAACATCCCGCTGCGCGCCGACAGCCAGCAGGTGAGGTAGCCGCCGTAGCTGTAGCCGGTCAGCGCGACGCGGGCGGGGTCGGCCAGGCCCTCGTCGACCAGGGTCTGGACGGGCTCCAGGACGTCGCGCTCGTCGGCCTCTCCCCACGCGCCGACCGCGGCGGTGAAGAACTCCTCGCCGTAGCCGTCGCTGCCGCGGATGTTGAGCGTCAGGATCGTCCAGCCGCGCGCGACGAGCTCGTGGTGGTAGAGGTGGACCGGGTCGGCGAGCGGGGCCCACGCGTTGTGCGGGC
>NZ_JBFAOF010001051.1:0-2338 GCF_040675125.1 Spirillospora sp. NPDC049652
GGCGAACGCCTCGGGATCGCCGCCGAGGTCCGGATGGTGGGCGCGGACCCAGGCCCGGAACGCCGCGCGCTCCGACCTGGACTCCTCGCCCGGACTCATCCAGCCCGGTCTCCCGCGCCGCCGTCCGCGCCGGTCTCGCCGGTCTTGCCCCCGCCCGCCTTCTTCCCGGCGGGCCGCTTCCCCGCGGGCTCCCCGCCGGGAAGGGCGGCGCGGTTCGCCGGCCCGAGTTCGTGGACGCCCGGCTCGTCGGTGATGTCGGCGATCAGGACGTCCACCCGGCGCTCGTCCGCCAGCGGCTCGGCGACGGCGCGCACCTCGTCCGCGATCCGCTCCAGCGGACGGCCGTACCGGGCGACCACGCCGATCTCGACGGCGTCGTCCCGGACGGCCACGCCGGTCACCGGCGTCCCGACGCGGTAGGTCACGAGCATGGCGGACCGTCCGGTCGACAGGCCCGCCACGTCCGGCAGCGCGGTGACCGCGGCGGCGACCCGCTCGGCCAGGTCGGCGGGCGAGGGCGTGTCCGCCCCCGCCGCCGGTGCCGGGGTGGGCGCCGCGCCGGTCACTGCACCCGCGGCGACGGCCTGTCGGCGTCCTGCTCCTGGCCGTCGCCGTTGCCGTTGCCGTTCTCGCCCGGCAGGTGGACGTCGTCGACGGTGATGTTCACCTCGACCACCTCCAGGCCGGTCATCTGCTCGACCTGGTGGATCACGCTCTCCCGGACGGCGCGGGCGAGTTCGGGGATGACGACCCCGTACTCCACGACCAGGTCGATGTCCACGGCGGCCTGCCGCTCGCCGACCTGGACCGCGACGCCCTGGGTCACGCTCACCCCGACGCCCGGGATGCGCTCCTTCACCGATCCGAACGTCCTGGCCATGCCGGCGCCCATCTTGAAGACGCCGCCCACCTCGCGGGACGCCATGCCGGCGATCTTCGCCACCACGCCGTCGGCGATCCTGGTCCGGCCCGTGTCACTCACCAATGCGCCGTTCTCCTTCTGCGCGACCGCCCGACCGGCGTTCGGCTCACCCGTCGGCCCCGGTTTGCCCGCGGACGCGGTCTTGCGCTCCGCACCGGGCCGCGCCTGCTGGTTCGGCAGCCCGTCCACCGGCCGTTCCCTGGTGGCCTGCTGCCCGCTCTGTGGACTCACGGCGATTCCCCCTGTCGCCTCGTGATGTGCCGTTTTCATGCTCACGTTCCGTGACAGGAAAACCGTCATACAAGGCAAGAGACGGCCAAAGACGATTAACCACACAAAGGACCGGCAGCGCGGGCGCGCCACCGGTCCGTGGTCATCGGCCGGCCGTCCGGAGACCACCTGTCCGGACGGCAACGGGGCCAGGCGCCGATTACGCCCCTGACCTGCTCATATCTCTACCCCGCGTCGTGCTCGGCAACCGGCTCCCGGCCGCTGTCCGGGCCCTTGCGGAGCCGCCGCCGGGCGCGCGGGATCACGGCCGCCTCCACCTCGGCGTCGCTCGGGATGGCCAGCGGGTCGGAGTCGTCCGCCAGCCGGTAACGCACCGCGACCACCAGGTTCTGCATGCCCAGCGCGTCGCGGAACCGGATCACCGGCTCGCCGCCGAGCGCCGCGTGCACGTCGCCGGGACGCGCGTCCGACGCGCACTCCACGGTCAGCGCCAGGCGCGGCCGGGCCGCCGTCCCGGTCAGCCGCACGTGGACGGCCCGGACGCCCGGCAATCGCGACACGTCCCGGACCAGGTCGCCGGACGCGGTGCGGGCGTGCGTGCGCGTCACGCCGTCCATGGCCGGACGGCGCCGCCGCAGCACGCTCCGCACCGTCGCGCCGAGCCCGACCAGGCCGACCAGCGCGACGAACTCCGCGACCGCCCCGGCCGCGGGCCAGAACCAGTCATGGCCGGCGACGTACCGCTCGACGGCCGGTGACAGCACCGTCGTGCCCGCCACGTCCGGCCCGAACGCGCCGAGCGCCGCGCACAGCGCCAGCACCCCGGCCGCGAGCAGCACCAGCCCGGTCAGTCCCGTCACGATCCGCATGCCGGCCCCTCCTCGTCGTCTCGCCGGTCCCTCTGCCCCGCCGGTCACGCCGGCCACGCCGGTCACGCCGACCTCACCGGTCACGCTGGTCACCTCGGCCGCGCCGGTCACTCGTCGCGCCAGCGCAGGCGGACGATGACGCGCCGGTCGCGCATCAGGTCGAAGCCGTCCAGCCGGGCGCGGACGGCCTGCCGGACGAGGTCGGCGCCGCCCGCCGGATTCCGGTACCGGGTCCACGCGCGGACGAGGACGCGCCGCCGGAACCGGCCGCGCAGCCGCACCCGGACCCGCTCGACGCCGGACACCTCCGTCGCGG
>NZ_JBFAOF010001052.1:0-2338 GCF_040675125.1 Spirillospora sp. NPDC049652
GTCGGCGGGTAGGGCGGCGGGGGCCAGTTCGCCGAGTCGGTAGAGGGCCTTGGTGCGGCGGGGCGCCTTCCACCGCCAGGCGAGCGTGCCGTAGGCGTCCTTGAGGTCGGTGCGCGCCAGGACACGGTCCCGCTCGCGGCCCAGCGCATCGGGGTAGGAACGGATCTCCCACAGCACCATGCGGCGCCACAGCTTCAGCGTCGGCCAAGGCGCGAGCAGCCACCGGGAGGCGCGGATGCCGTCCATGCGGGTACCGGACTCGATGCCGGCGCGGACCCGGATGACGTGGGCGCCGATCTCGACGGCGATGACCCACAGCACCGGAAGCAGCGCGTGCGCGATGCGTCCGAACGCGGTGTGCTCCACGGCGATGTTGAGGTAGACGGTGGCGCCGGTCAGCGTCCACGGCACCAGCCGCAGCCACCGCACCCGCATGTCTAGCCGCGCCAACACGATGTCCAGCGCTGCGAACGCGGCGATGCCCAGGTCGATCCCGAGCGGCACCGTCCACGCCAACCGGCCGAACGACGGGTGGGCGGCGTCGGCCACGGCGGTGAAGGAGTTGACGAAGCCCAGCAGGGCCAGCACCGCCACCAGCGCGGCCACGGTCGCGGTGGCGGTGAACTCGTTACCCGTCAGCGGTCGCACGGCCGATGCCGACTCGGCGGCGGACTGGTCGGCGGTGGCGGTGTCGCCGAAGGTGGGCGGGGGCGTGTGCGGGGGGCTCATGCGGCGGCCCTCCCCGCGGTGATGGGCGGGTGGTACTCGTTGTCGAGGTCGGCGGCGTGCACGGCCTTGCCGCACGGGTCGCACCGGAAGCGGACCGGGCCGCCGTCCAACGGGGTCCGGCAGGCCGGGCACAGCTTGGCCGGACCGGTGCGCAGCGGCACGCGCACGGCGTTGGGGCGGGTGCCGTTGAGGGGCGTGATCGGTCGGAGGGCGGCGGGCTCGGCGGCGTGCGGGTTGGTGGCCTGTGCGCCGAGGTCCCTGACGGGCGTGCCCGTGGTCGGGTTGGTGTTGGGAGTGGTGCGGATCATGGCGGTCTTCTCCGTTCCGGTCGGGCCGGGCGGGGCGGAAGGTCGGGCGCGGGAATCGGTGCGGCTCAGGGGAGGCGGGTGCCGTGCCGGGGGCACGGTCCGGAGGACAGCAACTCGCCACAGATCCAGGAGTCGACCGGGTCACGGTGCCGCGGCTTGGACACGTCGCAGACCGTCGGCGCGTACTCGCCGGTGGCGTGCGGGTCACCGGCGGCGGCCAAGTCCTCCAGAACCAGCAGCGCGCCGCGCGACAGGCGAATGACGCCCAGATCGGCCATCCATCGGCACCAGACCGGTTCGAGACCCGGCCGGGCGGTGAACTCGCCGGTGGTGAGCAGGCCGACGGCGTACTCGGTGGTGCGGTGCGCCAACTCCTGCATCTCGTTGGCGGTCACCCAACGGGCGTTGCGGGTCTCACGCACCGAGGGCGCCAGGGCGCCGGTCACGGTCGCGGTGAAGATCTGCCACTGATGGCCGGTGCCCCGCGAGCCAGGGACGCGGCGGCACCGGTTGGAACGCCAGCCGCCGACACGGGTCGCCTCCAGCCCGGTGACGGTCAGCCCCAGTTCCTCGGCGACCTCGGCGCGGGCCGCATCGGCGTAGCCCTCGTGCTCGTCGAACACGTGCCCAGCGACCGGCGCAACGCCGGCGGGGAAGGTAACGCGGTCGAACATCAGGAACCGGCCGGCCGGGTCGGTGATGACGACGCCGACGCTGGCGTTGTCGCACCGCTTGGGCAGCGGAACGGTGACGGTGAGGTTGGCGGCGTGGTTCATGCTGCGATCTCCTGTCGGTCGAAGCAGTCCAGGCAGACACCCAGACGACGGGGCAGGACGTAACCGGCGTCGCGGCCACAGTCGGGACAGGTACGGCGGGCGGCCAGGGCCTTGCCGAGGGCCGCGCGCTGACGCTCGGACGGGGTGCGCTTCGGGAGCGCCAGGCGCACGTCGTAGAGGTAGGCGGCGCGGATGTGCACCCGCCGGGTGTACCGCGTGGAGTGCCACAGCACTTGGGCGATGACCTGCTGACCGCCGGGCCGCAGCCCGCGCGCGGCGAGCTGACGCAGCGTCAGCAGGTGGCCGGGCGCCATCTTCCACGGGTAGGTGGGGATGCCGAACCGGGCGCCGGTCGGGTCGTAGAAGCGGGCAGGCGAGCGGCGGCCCATGGCTAGGCCACCTCCGGGAGGGCCGAAGTCGGCAGCGGGATGCGGGTGCGGACCTGCGTGGCGGCGGCGATGCGCGCGAGCGGACCGAAGTCCGCCGAGCCGAGGGCCGCACCCGCAGCGCAGCCCTCCCGCAGCG
>NZ_JBFAOF010001053.1:0-2337 GCF_040675125.1 Spirillospora sp. NPDC049652
GGACGGGTGGGGGCCGCCGGGCATGCGCGGCACGTCGGGCGCGTTGGGCGCACCGGTGTCCGGAGTGGCGCGTCGGGTCGGGCTGGACGGATGGCCGTAGCCGAGGCCGATGACGTCCTCGTCGTCCTGGTAGTAACGGCCGCCCTGCGAGCCGTAGTTCTCCTGGTTCGCCTGCCGGTGCGGCGGGACCTCGAACGGGTCGTAGCTGGGCGGCGTCTCGCGCGCGGGCTGCTGGTACCGCTCGCGGTCGTACCACGGCGTCTCGAAGGGCGACTGGGCGGCGGCCGGCGGCGGGGGAACGGGCGTCCTCGCACCGGACGGCACCGGCCCTGTCGCGGTCGGGCCGTAGGCCACCGCACCGGACGACATCGGCCCGGCCGGCATCCCTCCCGCCCCCATCGGTCCAGTGGCCATGGGACCGGCGGGGGGCGGGCCGGCGGCCGCGGGACCGGGGGCCATGGGCACGCCGGTCGGGGCGGGCACCGGGTAGGGGACGGAGATCCGGGCGGGCGGCGGCTGCTCCAGCAGCAGCTTCAACTGGCTGCGCCGCCGTCCGTAGGCGAGGTACAGCAGCATCCCGGCCGCCATCCAGATGCCGAAGTACGCCCAGGTGCGCAGCTCCAGGTTCAGCATCAGCCACGCCACCAGCACGATCGTCAGCACGGCGGTCGTCCGCGCCGCCGGGACCCGGAACGGGCGGTGCAGGTCCGGCCGGTCGCGGCGCATCCGCAGCACGGACGCCGAGACGAACAGGAACGCGAACATCGTCCCGATGACGACCATGTGCTCCAGCGTCAGCACGTTGATCGTCTGCGACATCAGGACGGCGGCCGCTCCCGCGACCAGCGTGGCGCGGGTCGGGACGCGGTACCGGCCGATGCCGGAGATCTTGCGGGGGAGCAGGCCGTCCCGGGACATGGAGAACAGCACGCGGGTGAGGCTGATCAGCACCACCAGGATGACCGTGGTGAGCCCGAGCACCGCCCCCACGTCCACGATCTTGCCCATGGAGCTCGCGCCGACCGCCCCGAACGCGTTGCTGAGCGCGGGCTTGGCCGGGTCGAGCCTGCTGTAGCGGACCATCCCGAGCATCGTGACCGCGACGCCCAGGTACAGCACGACCGCGATGCACAGCGAGGCGATCATGCCGCGCGGGATGCGGCGCGGCGCGTCGTCGGTCTCCTCGGCGGCGGTGGCGATCAGGTCGAACCCGATGTAGGCGAACACGATCGCGGGGGTCGCGGCGAGGATGCCCCAGACGCCGAACACGTGCGGGGAGCCGCCGGTGACCGCGCCGGCCAGCGCGTCCAGGAGGGTCTGCGCGCTGTCGTCCGGCGCGGCCCGGGCCGGCGGGACGAACGGCGTGAGGTTGTGCGGGGCGAAGAACTTCAGCCCGGTCGCGATGAGCAGCCCGATCACGATCAGCTTCGCCAGCACCATGAACCACAGCGTCCGGATGCTCATCCGGCTCCCGATCGCGAGCAGCACGACGATGAGCACGAGGATGCCGAGCGCGAAGACGTCGAAGCCCTTCTCCTGCCCGATCACGCCCGCGAGCGCGCCCGGTATCGGGACGCCGAAGTCGTGCAGCGTCTGGGTGGCGAACAGCGACCAGGCGCGCGCGATGACCGACGCGGCGAGCAGCAGCTCCAGGATCAGCGACCAGCCGACGACCCAGGCCCAGACCTCGCCGAACGCGACGTAGCTGAACGAGTAGGCGCTGCCCGCGACCGGGATGATCGACGACAGCTCGGCGTAGGAGAGCGCGGCGAGCAGGCAGACGATCCCGGCGACGACGAACGAGACGATGACGGCGGGCCCGGCGGTCTGCGCGGCGAGCTGGCCGGAGATCTTGAAGATGCCGGAGCCGACCATCACGCCGAGGCCGAGCACGATCAGGTCGCGGGTGCGGTAGACGACCCGCAGCCGGTGCCGGCCGCCGTGCGTCTCTCCGGTCGCGCGCTCCACCGGAAGGCGGCGGAACATGTTGTTGGGCATGGCGAAGTCCCAGGTCTTAGGCGATGTTTCCCCAGGCCTGAACCCGCGCCGCTGTTCGCGAGACAGCACTGCTTGAAGGGCCCACAATTCCCCAAGAGCGGGTAAAACCGCAACGATTTCCCCGAGATTCGTGAGGCGGGAGGGGGGCCAACCGGGACGGGACGGGCGCCCGGACCCGTCCGGGGTCGGTCGGGACGCTGGCATTCGGACGAGATCGGTGACACGGTTGGGGACGCCGGTTCCGGAGGAGGTCCAGTGTCGTTCCCCGCGCCGTCCCGTCGCCGCGTCCGCCCACCCGCCGCCGCCACCGCCGCCGTCGCGGTCGTCGCGGCGCTGGCC
>NZ_JBFAOF010001054.1:0-2330 GCF_040675125.1 Spirillospora sp. NPDC049652
CGCCCGGCGGCACGGCGCGCGCATCGCGGTGGACGCGGCGCAGCTCGTCCCGCACCGCCCCCTGGACATGACCGCGCTCGGCCTCGACTACGTCGCCTTCTCCGGGCACAAGCTGTACGCGCCGTTCGGCGCGGGCGTGCTGGCCGGACGGTCCGACTGGCTGCGCGCCGCCGACCCCTACCTCAAGGGGGGCGGGGCCACCGCGTCCGTCGAGGACCGCGGGGACCGCCCGCACTGGCACACCGACCCGGAGGCGCGGCACGAGGCGGGCACCCCGAACGTCCTCGGCGTCCTCGCGCTCGCCGCCGCGTGCGAGACGCTCACCGCGACGGGCTGGACCCCGCTCGTCGAGCGGGAGGAGCGGCTGCTCGCCCGGCTGCGCTCCGGCCTGGCCCGCATCCCGGGTGTGCGCGAGCTCACCCTGTGGGGGGACCGCTCGCCGCGGGTCGGCATCGTGTCGTTCGTCGTGGACGGCTGGGAGGCGCGCGACCTCGCGCTCGCCCTGTCCGACCGGTACGGCATCGGAGTGCGGGACGGGAAGTTCTGCGCGCACCCGTTCGTCCGGCACCTCCTCGGCGCGTCGGGCGCGTCCGGCGGGACGGGCGAGGCCGGCAAGACGAGTCAGGACGGCGGAACGGGCCGGGTCGGCGAGTCCGGCGCCGGGGAAGGCTGTGCGGAGGGGCAGGGTTCGGCCGTCCGCGCCAGCTTCGGCATCGGCACCACCGAGGCGCACGTCGACCGGCTCGTCGAGGCCGTCGCCACCCTCGCCCGCGGCCGCTGACCTGCAGCGGGGGCACCCTGCCGCAATTACCTAAGGGTTAGATCTCCGTTACCTCGCGGAGGCCAGGGGTGCCCCGCCCGCCCGGCGTCTCCCGGCCGGGGCGTAGGAATGTCACCGTCCCGCGCCATACTGGCCGAGGGTCGTCCGTGGACCGGTCGAGTGGGCGCTTTAGCTCTGTTCGCCCATGTAGCGTAAGCAGGTCCGTAAGGTGCCCAACGGGGCCCGCCTCCCGGCGCCGGGGTCCGGGCGGAGGAAGGTCCTGGGCGGGATGAACAGGGGGTGGCGACCGTGGCCGACGGCTGGCGACCCACGTCGGAGCTCGAACGCCGACTGGGGGACGCGGTACGGAACGGCGACCAGGAGGGGTACTTCCGGCTGCTCGCGGGCAGCGAGCTCGTCGTCCCCGTCCCGCCCGACCTGATCGACGACGTCCTCGCCAACGAGCGGCGGCCCGCCTGGCCCACCCAGGCCGAGGACGACCGCACGTTCGTCCTCGCCTACACCTCGCCCACCGCGATGCGCGCCTGCCTCGGCCCGTCCTACCGGCACTACGTGCGGCTGCGCTTCACCGTGCTCGCCGAGTCCTGGCCGGACAACAACTGGTGGCTGGCCGTGGACGTCCCGGCGCACTCCGTCCGGGACGTCTCCCTTCCGATCGAGGGCCGCCTGCCCGCCTGGTTCGTGCTGCAGCTCGCCCAGGGCGACGCCCGCCCGCCGGTCGCGGGCCACCACCCGGCGCCCGCCGCGTCCTCCGCTCCGTCCACACCCTCCGGTCCTTCCGCGTTCTCCGAGACCCCCGAGTCCCCCGTCCCGGCGGCCACCTCCTTCTCCGACGCGTTCGACCCCGCCGCGTCCTTCGACTCCTCCGCTTCCTCTTCGCTGGCCGGTCCGGCCGAGCCGGCGTCCCCCACGCCGCCGGTCGTCCCCGCCGCGTACCCCACTCCTCCGGCCGTCCCGTACCCGACGTCCGCGCTGAGCCAGGGCTACGTCTCCCCCGACGGGCCGTCCCCCTCGCCGCAACCGGACGCGCTCGGCGGCGCGACTGCCCCCGGCCAGCCCGGTGGGCCTTCCGACTTCGCCGCGACGGGCGAAGCGAGCGCGCGGGCGCAGGCCCCGGTGCCGCCCAATCCGTACGTGTCCGGCGAGGCGAACGTCCCGGGCCAACCTCTCGCACCGGTCGCTTCCCCTGCGGATACTCAGGGGTCTTCGCTCACGCCGTCCGAGACTTCCGCACCCGGGATCGCGGACGCGGAGCGGCAGCGTCCCGCCGGGGCCGAGGCCAGTGCGTTCGCGGACCCGGCCGCACCGGACGGTCTCTCCGCGCCCGAACAGTCACCCGCGTCGGACGCACCGTCCGTGCCGTGGCAGGACGGCGCGCACACGGAGCCGACCGGCGCGGAGTCGCAGAGCACCGGCTACCCGTCCACGCTCCAGGGCTCGGCGGGCCAAGACTCGGCGGCCATGCCTTCGGCGCCGCATGTCCCCGGCCACCCGGCCGTGCCCGGCGAGCCGTCCGCGCCCGGGGAAGACGTGTCCTCGGCGGGGCGGG
>NZ_JBFAOF010001055.1:0-2326 GCF_040675125.1 Spirillospora sp. NPDC049652
GGCGTTGGCGAGTGGGGCGCCAGTGCCTCACACGCCGGCCCACGATGCGAAGGGCGGCCCGTCATGAGCCCGCCTCCGCCGCCCGCCAGCCTCCCGGCGCCGCTGGAGGGCGCCGCCGCGGGCCAGCTCGCCCCGCACGAGAAGCCGAACCCCGAGTACCGGCAGATCTACCAGGCCTACAGCGACGCCTACGGCAGCATCGACGCGCTCCGCACCGCGCTGGACGGCCCCGTCCGGACGCTGAACGGCACCGACGCCTGGATCGGCCCGGAGTCGCGGACGTGGGGCGGGCAGCTGGAGACCCAGCGCGCGGCGCTGCGCAAGGCCGCCGACCAGATCCTCTGGGACATCTACAACCGGCTCGCCTCGACCCAGCGGACCATCGTCCGGGTCTAGGCTCTCTCGGCGTGAGGAAGAGGGAGCCGAAGCTGCGACGACTCGACCGCCAGGCGTTCCTGCGCCGGCTGGAGCCGATCCTCCAGGTCTACGCCGCGGCGATGCGCCCGCCCGAGGAGCAGCTCCCCGGGCGGTACTCGATCATGCAGCGGCACACCACCCATCCGCGGTTCCGCGCGTTCGTGGTCGAGCGGCCCCGGTCGCTGCCCGCGCTGCCCGGCGACGTGCTCGGGTTCGCCTACGGCTTCCACGGCGAGACCGGCCAGTGGTGGCACGACGTGGTGCGGCGGGCGCTGACCGAGCGGGACGGCCCCGACCACGCCGCCTACTGGCTGGACGACGCGTTCGAGGTCGCCGAGCTGCACGTCCACCCCGGGGCGCAGGGGCACGGGCACGGCCGGGCGCTGCTGAACGCGCTGTGCGAGGGCAGGCGGGAGACGACGGTCGTGCTGTCCACGCTGGACCTGGACCGCGACTCGCCCGCCCGCCGCCTCTACCGCTCGGTCGGCCTGCGGGACCTGCTGGTCGACTTCGAGTTCCCGGGCGGCGGGCCGCCCTACGCCGTGATGGGCGGGACGCTGCCCCTCGCCCCGTACCCGGCGGACTCCAGCAGCTCGTAGACCTCGCGCGTCGCGGTCGACCGGTTGAAGGTGATGAAGTGGATGCCGGGCGCGCCCTGGTCGAGCAGCTCCCGGCACAGCTCGGCGGCGTGCTCGATGCCGAGCCGCCGGACCGCCTCCGGGTCGTCGCGGACGGCGTCGAACCGGGCGCGGACCTCCTCGGGGAACGGCGCGCCGGACAGCTGCTCGGACCGCTCGATCGTGCTGAGCCTGGTCACCGGCATGATGCCCGGGATGATCGGCACGTCGCAGCCCTCGGCGGCGACGCGGTCGCGCAGCCGGAAGTAGTCGCTCGCCCGGAAGAACATCTGGGTGATCGCGTAGTCGGCCCCCGCGCGGCACTTCTCGATGAAGAACCGGGTGTCGCTCTCGATATCGCGGGAGCGCGGGTGCTTGTAGGGGAACGCCGCGACGCCCACGCAGAAGTCCCCGTACGAGCGGATCATCCGGACCAGGTCGCTGGCGTACTCCAGGCCCTCCGGGTGCTTGATCCACTCCGCGGTGGGGTCGCCGGGCGGGTCGCCGCGCAGCGCGAGGATGTTGCGGACGCCCGCCGACGCGAACCGGCCGATCAGGTGCCGCAGCTCGGCCTGGGAGTGGTCGACGGCAGTGAAATGCGCCACCGGCGTCATGGTCGTCTCGGCGGCGATGCGCTCCACCACGTCGACCGTGTTGTCCCGGGTGCTGCCGCCCGCCCCGTAGGTGACCGACACGAAGGTCGGGTTGAGGGGCTCCAGCTCGCGGATGGTGCGCCACAGCGTCCGGGCGGCCTCGGCGGTCTTCGGCGGCATGAACTCGAAGGAGAACGACGGGTCGCCGGTGGCGAGCAGCTCGCGGATCGTCGGGGCACGATCGGGGTTCGGGCGTCGCATCCCGCAATCCTATCGACCCGGTCCGAAAAGATACGATCACGCCATGTCCAGCAGTTCGTCCAGCAGTTCGCCCGCCGGGCCCGCCGTCGGCGCCGCCACCGGCCAGTTCCGCAAGGAGGTCGACGAGGCACTGCACGCCTTCCTCGCCCGGCAGGGCCCCGCCCTGCTCGCCATCAGCGAGGACCTGCGGCCCATGATCACCGCGCTGACGGCGCTGCTGTCGGGGGGCAAGCGGCTGCGGCCGGCGTTCTGCTTCTGGGGCTGGCGGGCGGCGGGCGGCGCGGACGGCCCGCAGATCGCGGCGGCGGCCGCGTCCCTGGAGCTGCTGCAGGCCAGCGCCCTGGTGCACGACGACGTGATGGACGCCAGCGACACCCGCCGGGGCCAGCCGTCGGTGCACCGGCGGTTCGAGGCGCTGCACGCCGAGCGCGGCTGGCG
>NZ_JBFAOF010001056.1:0-2322 GCF_040675125.1 Spirillospora sp. NPDC049652
GGCCAGGCCGGTGACGAGCGACGCCGCGGTGAACACCACGAGCCCCGCGAGCACGACGCGCTTGGCGCCGAGCAGGTCGGTGATCCGCCCGCCGAGCAGCATCAGCCCGCCGAAGGTGAGGGTGTAGGCGCTGACCGTCCAGGTCAGGGCCGCACGGCTGAGACCGAGGTCGGTCTCCATGTGGGGCAGCGCGATCGCGACGACGGTGACGTCCAGGATCAGCATCAGCTGCGCCACTCCCAGGAAGCCCAGGATGCGCCAGCGCGCCGGATGCGGTGCCACGGCGGCCTCGGCCGCGGCGGGCGGGTCCGCCCGTCCGGCTGAATCTCGGGTCATCGGATCCCCTTCAGGATCATAACTCGTACGTCGATATACGAGTTCTTGACCGCGACTATAACCCGTACTTCCGCATACGAGCTATGCTGATCACCATGGCTGCCCCCGCGAGCGGCAAGCGCCGCGCCGACGCCGAACGCAACATCGCCCGCATCGTGTCCGCCGCGCGCGCCCAGCTCAGCGCGGATCCGAACGCCACCATCGACGACATCGCCAAGGCCGCGGGCGTCGGCCGGATGACGCTGTACGGACACTTCCGCACCCGGCCGGATCTGGTCGTGGCGGCGCTCACCCAGGCCCTGGAGGCGGGGGCGTCGGTGCTGTCGGCCGTGGACCTCGAAGGGGACGCGCGCGGGGCGATGGAGCGGCTGCTGACGTCGAGCTGGGCGCTGGTCGCCGAGTCCTCGGCGCTGGTGGTGGCGGCCGAGGACGTGCTGCCGGCCGAACGGATCCGCGCGCTCCACGAAGCGCCCGCCGCGCGCATGGCCGACCTGGTCCGCCGGGGCCAGGACCAGGGCGTCTTCCGCACCGACATGTCGGCCGAGTGGCTGGTCGACGTCGCGCACTTCATCCTGCACGGCGCGGCGGGGCAGGTCCGCAGCGGACGGCTGCACGCCGACGACGCGGCCGACCTGGTGACCAGGTCCATCCAGTCGGTTCTGGCGGGCTAGAACGGCTCAGTAACGAGAAGGACGGCCCTCGGCCGGGAATTCGGACAACGGTGTCCTGAGAACGGGGTTGCCGATATCAGATTTCGTTCAGCCGTCGTTCCTGGACGACTTCAGCGGCGGCCGGTCGCCGACGTCGGAATGGGAGTACATCCCGGGCTCGTACTGGTAGAAGCCGCCGTGTTCGAGCGAGTTGAGATGGGAGTCGTCCAGGCGGTGGACGGTGCGGCGGCGGCCCGCCGCGTTCGTGCCCAGCAGGCCCCGGCCGGTGACGAACAGCATGGTCGCCACCGCGAGCGCGGCGATGACCGGCCCCAACCAGACGCCGAGCCCGCCGCCGAGGTGCGCGCCGATCGCGAGCATGTGCGATTCCATGACCGATACCTCCCCAGTCCGGAATTCACCGTTAACCCAGCGTATGCTCGTGCGGAGGAAATCCAGGGGCCGGACGGCGAATCCGGACCGGAACATCGCCGTTCACCCGCGGTTTTTCCCCGGGGATGACCGGCGGATGACCCGTGCTCTTCCCTGGCGTGAACGCCCCGGGGAAAAGGTGGGGTGAGGCAGGCCCGCCATCACGTCGTCGCGCAGGGGAATGATGAACAAGCGATCGCTCACCGCACTGGTCCGGGAACACCTCGGCCGGGCCCGCGAGGCGTCCAGCGGACGGTCGGCCGAGACCGTGCACGGCGGCCACGAGCGCCGGCTGCGGCAGACGCTCATCGCCCTGCGCGCCGGGGCCCGGCTGGACGACCACGAGAACCCCGGCGAGGCGACCCTGCACGTCCTGCACGGACGGATCCGGCTGGTCGCCGGGCGGGACGCGTGGGACGGCATCGCCGGCGACCTGCTGATCGTTCCGGACGCGGTGCACTCCCTCGACGCCCTGGAGGACTCGGCCGTCCTGCTCACGGTCGTGAAGACGCTGCACGCCTGACCTCCGCCGCCCACCGCCCGCACGCCGCCCGTCGACCGCCCGCAGAGTCTCCCGTGTCAGTGACCACTTATTCGGTGGGTTACGGTGGCGCGGACGACGTGGAGGAGGCGCGAGTGGACTTCGACCTGCCCGAGACCGCCCTGGCCGTGCGGGAAGGCGTCCGGGCGATCGCCCGGAAGTACGACCAGGCGTACTGGGAGCGGTGCGACGCGGACAAGCGGTGGCCCGAGGAGCTCTGGGCGGAGCTGGTCGCGGGCGGCTGGCACAGCCTGGCCGTCCCCGAGGAGTACGGCGGGGCGGGGCAGGGGCTGCTGGAGCTGGCGGTGGCGCTGGAGAGCCTCGCGGGCGGCGGCGCGGGCGGGGCGGCGGCGTTCCTGTACC
>NZ_JBFAOF010001057.1:0-2322 GCF_040675125.1 Spirillospora sp. NPDC049652
CCCGGCCCTCCGCGTACGGCCCCGGCCCGCCGTCCGCGGAGGGCCGGGCCCGCTACATCCTCGGCCGCTTCGCCGTCCACACCAGCCGCCTGGACGCCGCCGAGGACGCCGCCGGACGCGCCGCCGAGCTCGCCCGCCTCGTCGGGGACACCGCGCTGCGCGTCGCGTCCCACGACCTGCTCGCACACGTCGCGTTCTACCGGCTGCGCCCGCGCGAGGCGGCCGGGCACCTCGAACGCGCCCTCGACCTCGGCCGCGGGCTGGGGGACCGCGCCGGGGAGATGGAGCGCCTCGCCAGCCTCGCCTACACCCACGTCGAGCTGGACGAGCCGGACCGCGCGATCGACTGGGCCGAGGGCGCCCGCGCGCTCGCCCGCGACCTCGGCTACGCGGCGGGCGAGGCCTACGCGCTGCACACCCTCGGGATGGCACTGGACCGCGCCGGCCGGTACGACGAGGCCGTCGCCCGCTACGACGACGCGCTCGCGATCTGCTGGTCCCAGGGACTGCGGGCCCGCGAGTCCTACGTCCTGCTGCGGCTGGCCGAGACGCAGCTGCGCCGCGACCGGCCCGCGGACGCGCTCGCCACCGCCGGCCGGTCGCTCACGATCGGCCGGGAGATCGGCGAGGAGTTCCAGATCGGCCGCGCCCGCGTCGCGCTCGGCCGGGCGCACGCCGCGCTCGGCGACACCGCGGCCGCCCGCGCCTGCTGGACCGACGCCCTCGACGTCTTCACCCGCCTCGGCGTCGCGGAGGCCGACGAGGCCCGCGCCCTCCTGGACGCCCTCCGCGCGGGCCGCCGCGAACCCTGACCGAGGCCCGCTCCTGGCCCAGACCCCTGCGTCAGAGCCAGTCGCGCGCCTTGAAGAGGGCGTACAGGCCGACGCTCAGGACCGCGATCAGCAGCGAGCTGATCCAGAAGCCCGACGCGTGCCCGTAGCCCGGATACGGCACGTTCTGCCCGTAGAACCCGGTGATCGCGGTCGGCACCGCGATGATCGCGGCCCAGCTGGTGACCTTCTTCATCACCTCGTTCAGCCGGTTGCCCTGCAGCGCGATCCGGGTGTCCAGCAGGTTCGCGATCAGGTCGCGCAGCCCGTCGGTGTACTCGCCGACGCGCAGCGCGTGGTCGTACACGTCCTGGTAGTAGGGCACCAGGGGTGGCCCGACGATCCGCAGGTCGCGGCGGAGCAGCGTGTTGAGGATCTCGCGCATCGGCAGCGACACCCGGCGCAGCTTGAACAGGTTCTTGCGCAGCCGGAAGCTGCGCTCCTGGATCTCCCGGACCGGGAACGAGGCGTCGAAGATCATCTCCTCCAGCGCGTCCGCCTCGTCGTCGAACGCCTGCGCGGCGGCGAGCTGGTGGTCCACGACCAGGTCGAGCAGGCCGTACAGCAGCAGCGCGACGGTGCTGCGCGGGTGCTCGCCGCGGGTCAGGTCGGGGCTGCGGTCCCACCGCTCGGTGAGCTCGTCGACGGGGAACCCCGGATCGGCCCGGACGGTCACCAGCGCCGTCTCCGTCACGAACGCGGACACCTCGTACAGCCGCATCCCGCCGCCGTCCACCTTCGGCAGGTAGAGGTTCACGAAGATGTAGTCGGCGTACCGGTCCAGCTTGGTGCGCTCGTGCCGGGAGACGGCGTCCTCCACCGCGACGGGGTCGAGGCTCAGCTCCGTGCTGATCACCCGCATCGCGGTGTCCTGGGATCCGCAGAGGTCGAGCCAGACGACCGTCTCGTCCTGCTTGAGGTACTCGCTGACGTCCTCGACGGGGAAGCCGTCCGCCGCGAGGACGCCGTTCCTCCAGGCCCGGGTGCGCGGCGGCTCGGTGTAGCTCTCCTCGGGGGTGGCGCTCTCCGGCGGCTGCGCGGTCATGCCGTCCCTTTACCCAGTGATCGGCTTCCCCAACGACCGTTGATCGCCTTACCCGACGACCGCCGCCCACTCCGCCGGCGCGGGGCCCGTCGAGCCCCGGACGACCAGCTCGCCCGGCAGCGACACGGGTCCGGGACGCTCGCCCTCCAGCAGTCGCAGCAGCGCGTCCATGCCCGCCGCGCCCAGCTCGGCCGCGGGAAGCCGGACGGTCGACAGCTCCGGCTCCAGCGCCGTCGCGAGCGGCATGTCGTCGAACCCCGTCACCGACAGGTCCCGCGGGATCTCCAGGCCGCGCGCCCGCGCCGCCTTGTACGCCCCCGCCGCCATCACGTCGTCGTCGCAGACCAGCGCGGTCGGACGGTCCGGACCGTCGAGCAGCAGGCCCGCCGCGTCCTTCGCCGCCGCGACGTCGAGCGCCGCGTCCGCGCGGACCAGCGTCGCGCCCGG
>NZ_JBFAOF010001058.1:0-2322 GCF_040675125.1 Spirillospora sp. NPDC049652
GAGGTGTACGGCGGGATGTCGCGCGGGGACGCCGAGCTGGCGCGCCGCTGGGCGACCGGCGAGCTGCGGCGGCTGGCGGAGACCGGCTGGCTGCTGCTGGACGAGGCGGCCGGGGTCGTCCGGCCGGGCCCGCGGGTGGCGCTGTGGCGCGACGACGCCCTCGCCCCCCTGCGCGACCTGCTGCGCCGCCTGCCCGAGCCGCCGCAGGGGGTGCTCGGGGATGAGTGAGCCGTTCGAGCCGCTGCTGCGCTCCTACGACGAGCGGCGGCGGTCGGAGCTGGTGGCGGCGTACATGGCCGTGGAGCACGCGGCCGAGCCGGTGCCGGAGGCGCGGTTCGCGGCGCTGCGCGAGCCCGCGTCCCGCCGGACGGTCGAGGCGATGCTGAACCTGTCCGGACGCACGCTGATCAGGGCGGACCGGAAGACTTGGACGTCGGGATACCGGGACGAGGTCGCCGAGGAGCTGGCGCGCGACCCGGAGTGCGTGCCGCCCGCGGGCGACCGGGCCGTCCTGACGCTCGTGCTGATCCACTCGGTGGCGATCCCGCGCGCGGCGGGACGGCTGCCGGACGACACCTGGCTGTCGCCGCACCCGACGCCGCTGGAGGAGCTGCGGCGGCGCTCGCAGCTCCCGATCGGCGAGCTGGAGTCGGCGCTGCGCCGGCTGCGGCTGGCCGGGCTGGTGGCGCAGGTCCGCGCGGACGGCCGGAGCGACGGCGCGGACGCGGGCGGGTTCGTGCCCGGCCCGCAGTTCCACCGGCTCACGCCGGGCGCCCGCCGCCGCCTCCAGGAGGAGCTGATCCTCGCGGCCGGGCCGGACTCGCCGCTCGCCGCGACGATCCGCGCGCGCCGCCGCAGCCGCGACCGCGCCCGCCAGGCCGAACGCGAGGCCGCCGTCGGGCGCGGGACTGGGGCGGACTGTGGGCGCGAGGGGGCGCGGCGGGGCGTGCGGGGGGACGACGTGCAGGAGGCCGCGCCGGTGGAGGCGCGGGAAGTCGCAGTTCAGGGGGATGATTCGTGACCGCCGTCCTCGATCCGCTGGTGCCGGGACCGGCCCGCGGCGGAGCCGACGCCGAGAACGTCGTCGGGGGCCGCACGCTGGTCGCCGTCCAGGCGGTGAACATCTCGCGGTTGTCGACGCATCCGGTGCCGACCGTGCCGGGGACGCTGATCGTCGTCGCCGGGCAGGGGCCGAAGGACTCCAACGGCGCGGGCAAGTCGTCGTTCATCGCCTCGATCACCGCGCTGCTCGGCGACGAGCAGTGGCGGTTCGCGTCGGGCGCGCGGGCGGTGTCGGAGCTGCTGTTCAACGCCGAGCTGGCCGCGCAGGGCGACCAGCAGTGGGCGTCGGCCGACCACGGCTACATCGTCGGGGTGTTCGACCACGCCGACGGGGACGGCTCGGACGCGCTGACCGTGTGGGTGCGGGTGAACGCGGACGCGCCGCACCTGGAGCTGCGCTGGCGGCAGGGCGTCCACCTGGCGTCGGCGGCGTCGGAGGCCGAGCGGGTGACGATGGCGGACGCGCTGTGGGCGTCGCTGCCGCGCAGCGCGGGCCGCCGCGACTTCGTCGCCAAGGACCTGTCGCGCGTGCTGTACGGCGGGCAGGTGCGGTGCGTGTCGTTCCTGTCCACCTCGGTGCGGTCGAAGGTCGCGACGAACCTGCTGTCGCAGCCGCTGAACGAGATCAGCCCGGAGCGGATCTTCTCCGCGATCGCGGCGCTGACCGGCCTGGACCGGGAGCTGGAGGCCGAGCGTGTCTCGCGGGCCGAGGAGCACCGGGAGCGGGCGAAGGCCGCCGAGGCGACGGCGCGGCTGGCCGAGTGGGAGCGCGAGGCCGCGTCGCTGCTGAAGACGTTCGACCGGCGCGACCGGGCGCGCGCGGAGGTCGCCGCGGCGCTGCGGCACTGGCGGACGCGGCAGGCGCGGCTGCTGGTGGACGCGGCGCAGGGCGACGCGTCGCTCGCGGGCGAGCTGGCCGCGCTGGAGGAGGAGACCGAGACCGTCCGGCAGGCGGCGCGCGCGGCGGAGAAGGAGGCCGAGCAGCTCACCGGCGGCGCGCTGGACGCGCAGGTCGCCGAGGCGCAGTCGGCGCTCGCCGAGCTGAAGGGCCGCGCCGGTCAGCTCGGCGCGGACAAGGCCGTCGCGCGCAACCGGATGGAGGAGCTGCGGCGGCGGGTGTCGGCGCTGGAGGAGCGGCGGCGCGAGGCGGACGGCCGCGACGAGGACGCCGCGCGGCGCGAGCTGGCCGAGGCCGAGGCCCGCCGGGACGAGGCGCAGCAGGAGTTCGGCATGGCGCGCGGCGCGGTCGCGCGGGCCGAG
>NZ_JBFAOF010001059.1:0-2315 GCF_040675125.1 Spirillospora sp. NPDC049652
CCGCGGCCGCCGCCCGCGCCACCAGCTCGGGGCGGGCGGACACGTTCGAGCCGACCACGAAGAACGTCGCGCGGGCGTTCGCGCGTCGCAGCTCGTCCAGCAGGCGGGAGGTGTCCGGGCCGGGTCCGTCGTCGAACGTCAGCGCCACGCACTTGGCCACCCTGCAGTCCACACGCCCGGACGTGTTGGCGGCCTCCGGGGTGCGCGTGCCCCGCATGAGGCGTGGCTGGGCGGCGAGGGACGCGGCGCGGGCGCGACGGCCGAGGTCGGACAGCAGCGGCTCGAACTCCGAGGCGGACAGCGCGACCGCCACCCGGCCGGGCGCGGCCGGGGCCACCGAGTGGTCGCTGAACTCCACGACCAGGTCGCCGTCGGCGTTGAACGCCATGGACGCGAAGGTCGCGGGGTCGGAGGTGACGCGCTCGGGGTCGGCCTTGGCCTCGATCCGCGCCCGCACCCGCTCGGCGAGGCGGTCCAGCCCGGACCCGTCCCGCACCAGGGCGGCCGAGTCGACGGCCCGTCCGGTGCGGCCGTCGTACCAGTACGTGCGGCGGGTCTCGCCCGTCCCGGCGCCCTGGGACTTCCAGCTCGTGAGCCGGACGCCCACGACGTTCGCGGACGCGGCGGTGAGCGTCCACTGCACGTTCAGCTCCGGGACGAGGGTTCCGGGCGCGTCCCGGCCGCTTCCGGTCTCCCGTTCGTACGGGTCGGCGAGGTCGTCCACGGCCTGGGCGAGCCGGTCGGTCAGCGGCCGTGCGCCCGGCACCACGGGGTAGGCGGTGAAGAGGCGGCGGCGCGTGTCCTCCTCGGCGCGGGTGACCGTCCGCAGCCCGGCGACGGTCGCGGGGTCCACCGCGTTCGGCAGGGTGGGGTCGGACCCGCCTTCGGAACGCGCGGCCTCCCGTCCGCCGCCGCCCGTGCCCGCGCAGCCCGTCGCCGCCGCGCCGAGCAGCAGCCCCACCGCGAGGACGGCCGCCCCACCGCGCCGCCGCACGGGCCCACCGGCGAGCCCACGCGTGGGCCGCGGCACCGGCCACCACGCGGGCCGCAGCACAGGTCGCCCCAGAGGCCGCACGCCACTCCCACCAGCCAAAATCCCGACTAATCAGACAGAACGGCAGACTAGGGCGGACAGGGAGGGGGTGGCCCCCTTTCTGGACGGTCATGAACCAGGTTTGCCCCATCGCCGATTCTCCTTTACCTCCCCTTGACCTCCTTATGGCTCTGGCCCTACCGACCGCGGCTCTGTCATCGTGTGACGGTCGGGGGAATCCGCACGGACGGGCGGAGCTCGGGAACGCAGGGTGATCGCCATGGCGGGTCGGCCACTGGGACCGGACGATCCGGTGCGCGTCGGCGCGTACCGGATCGAATCCAAGATCGGCGAGGGCGGGATGGGGGCGGTCTACCTCGGCCGCGCCGAGGACGGCCGCCGCGTCGCGGTGAAGGTCGTCCGGCCCGAGCTGGCCGGGGACGCGGCGTTCCTCGCGCGCTTCCACGACGAGGCCGTCAACGCCGAGCGGGTCGCCTCGTTCTGCACCGCCAAGGTCCTCGAACACGGCGAGGACCTGGGGCTGGCGTACCTGGTCACCGAGTACATCGAGGGCCCGTCGCTACTGCAGCACATGAACCAGCAGGGGCCGCTCGGCGAGGGCATGGTGACCGGCGTGGCGGTCGGCGTGGCCACGGCGCTGGTCGCGATCCACGGGGCGGGCATCGTGCACCGCGACCTCAAGCCGAGCAACGTGCTGCTGTCGCTGACCGGGCCGCGCGTCATCGACTTCGGGATCGCCCGGGCGCTGGACGTCGCCGTCTCGCACACCCGCACCGGCCAGGTCGTCGGCACCCCCGGCTACATCGCGCCCGAGCAGGTCAGCGGGCAGAGCGTGACCCCCGCCGTGGACGTGTTCGCCTGGGGCTGCCTGATCGCCTACGCCGCCAGCGGGCACAACCCGTTCGGCCGGGGCTCGTTCGAGATCATGATCGCGCGGTCCCTGCACGCCGAGCCCGACCTCGGCGCGCTCACCGCCGAACCGCTGGCCGGGCTGGTCCGGCGGGCGCTCGCCAAGGACCCCGGCCGGCGGCCGAGCGCGCAGGACCTGCTGCTCGGGCTGGTCGGCGGCGTGTCCGAGTCCGCCGTCTCCACCACGCTGAACGAGGCGTGGGACGAGCCGCCGCCCCCGAGTCCGCCGTCACCGCGCCCTTCTAGACCGCAGCCGCAGCGGCCGCCCGGGGACCGCCGGATCGTCCCCGCGCCGACCCCGCCGCCGGGGCCGTCCGGCGCGGCCGGAGAGTCCGCCCAGGCGACGCCCGAG
>NZ_JBFAOF010001060.1:0-2313 GCF_040675125.1 Spirillospora sp. NPDC049652
CCGGCGGGCAGGGCCGTGAACACGCCGATCAGCCGCCGGGTCACGCTCGGCGCGAGCATCGCCTCACCCGCCGCCACCACCCGGACGGCCTGCGCGAACTCCTCGGCCGGGCTGTTCTTCAGCAGGAACCCCGAGGCACCGGCGCGCAGCGCGGAGTGCACGTACTCGTCCAGGTCGAAGGTGGTGAGGACGAGCACGCGGGGCGGCGGACCGGCATCGGGCGGCCACCCGGCGAGGATGCGGCGGGTGGCCTCCACGCCGTTCACGCCGGGCATCCGGACATCCATGACCACCACGTCGGGGCGGAGCCGGAGCGCCTCCCGCACCGCCTGCTCCCCGTCGGCGGCCTCGCCGGCGACGGCCAGGTCCGCGCGGCGGTCGAGGACGGCGCGGAGCGCGGCCCGCACCATCTCCTGGTCGTCCACGAGCAGCACGCTGACCGTCATCGCCCCTCCTCCAGCGGGAACACCGCGGCGACCCGCCACCCGCCGTCCGGGACGGGGCCGGTCTCCAGGACGCCGCCGAACGCCGCGACCCGTTCGCGCATGCCGACCAGACCGCGTCCCGAGCCGGGCACCGGACGGTGGTCCTCGCCCGGCGGCCCGTTCGCGACCTCGACGCGCAGCGCGGACGCGTCGCACGCGACGACGACGCGGATCCGGGTACGGCCCGCGTGCTTCAGCACGTTCGTGACCGCCTCGCGGACGACCCGGTACGCCGACGCCTGCAGCGCCGCCGGGAGGCCGCCCGCCCGGTCGTCCACCGCGGTCGAGACCCGGCAGCCCGCCGCCTCGGCGGCCTGGACGAGCCGGTCGAGATGCGCGAGCGACGGTTCGGCGGCCTCGCCGTCGCCGGCGACCGCGAGCAGCCCGAGGATGCGGCGCATCTCGGCGAGCGCGGTGTCGGCGGTCTCGGCGATGCGGGTGACGCCGCGCAGGCCGGGGCCGGGGTCGCCCGCGAGGGCGTCCTCGGTCGAGCGGGCCTGGACGGCGATCGCGCTCACGTGGTGGGCGACGACGTCGTGCAGCTCGCCCGCGATCCGGGCCCGTTCGGCGACGACGGCCTGCCGCGCGTTGGCCTCCCGTTCGGCGCGCAGCCGCTCGTTGAGGTCGCGCAGCCGGAGGGCGTCGGCCTCGATCCGGCGGCGGCCGCAGCCGAGCAGGGCCGCGACGGCGAAGTACACGGCGAACGCGGTGGCGGAGTCGGGGTTGAGCGAGTCGGGGCGCGGCGGCTCGGCCCGTCCGGTGAGGAGTTCGACAGCCGTCGCGGCGACCAGGGACAGCGCGGTCGCGGTCAGGGCGCCGCGGAGCGGACGGAACCGGGCGACCGCGTACACGCCGAAGACGAGGAAGTAGGGGCCGGGGGTCTTGCCGGGCACCGGGTCCAGCGTCTCGAACAGCGCGAACAGGCCGGTCATGGCCGTCAGGGCGGTCCGCGGGAACCGCCGCCGCCACAGCAGCGGGACGGTCTGCGCCGCCCACAGCAGCACGCCCGCCGGGCTGGGCGCAGGGTTCCGGCCGAGCAGCGCCGCCGCGTCGAGCAGGCTGAGGCCGCCGCCGAGCGCGGCGTCGGCCAGCCAGGGACGCCCGGCGAGCCGCAGTCGTGTGCCGCGCAGGACGGCCAGGGCTTCGGTGCTCATCGCCGCCACCCTAGGACGCGCTGATCTGCGGCACATCGTCCGCGCGGCGCATCGAAGGTTGCGCCGGGACCGTGCGATTTCGCCGTCCGGGAGGACGCGCCGTGAGGGTGCACCTACCTAGCGTCGAGGCCATGAAGAGAACCGCTCTCCTCGCCGCCGGGACCGCGCTGATGGCGCTCGCCGTCGGCGGCCGCTGGGACATCGCGCTCGCCGCCTGGATCTTCCCCGTCCTGCTGCTGCGCTTCGCCCGGACGGGCCGGGCCTGGACGGCCGCCGCCGGAATCTGGGCCGCCAACGTCGCCGCCGCCCTGTTCTGGACCTGGGAGTCCGCGCTCGGGTCGGGGCCGGTCATCATCGCGGGCTCGGCGGCCATCGGCGCGCTGCGGACCGTCCCGTACGTCCTGGACCGCTGGCTGCTCCGCAGGCTGCCGACGTGGCCCGCGCTGCTGGTGTTCCCCGCCGCCGTCGCCGGGACCGAGTTCCTGCTGACGCTGGTCACGCCGTTCGGGACGGCGTTCGGCGTGCTCGCCGTGACCCAGTACGGCGAGCTGCCGCTGCTGCAGGTCGTCGCGGTCACCGGGTCGTACGGGATCGGGTTCCTGATCGCCTGGTTCGCCGGGGTCGCGAACCTCGCCTGGGCCGACCGGACGCGCGGCCCGCCGCGTCCGGTCGGC
>NZ_JBFAOF010001061.1:0-2310 GCF_040675125.1 Spirillospora sp. NPDC049652
CGCGCCGCCGGCGATGGCGCGCAGCGCGTCCAGGTCCACGGCGAGGACGGTGATCTCGACCCTGCCCCGCTCGCCGGCCGCGCCGCCGACGCCCGCGTCCGGGATGACCCGCAGCGGGACGGCCCCGGTGACGCCGCGCACCGACCTGAGCTGCTGCGGCAGCCGGTAGTCGAACGCGGTGGCGGTGAGCCGCGCGTCGGAGCCGACCGAGTACCAGGCGGCGGTCCGCTGGCCGCTGGCGAGGGCGGCGTCGACGGTCGCGCCGAACCCGGCGACGGCCGCCGCGAGCAGCAGCACGACGAGCGGCAGGACGGTCACGACCTGCTGCCGAGACGCGCGGGCGAACCCGACGAAGCCGATCATGGACCGGCCGCGTCCGAAGGCCCGTCCGGCGGCGCGCAGCGGCCACGGGAACAGGCGCAGCACGATCAGTCCGGCCGCGATCCCGAGCAGCACCGGCACGGCCAGCACCAGCGGGTCCGCGCCGAGTTCGGCCTGGGCGGCGAGGCCGCGGCGGCGCAGCAGGACCAGGCCGATCACCGCGGTCGCGAGCACCAGCAGCTCCAGCACGAGCCGCCGCCGGGACGCCTTGGGCGTGGCGGCCTCCGGGCGGCCGCGCAGCATCGTCCCGCCCCGGTTCCAGCGCACGGCGAGCACGCACGGGAACACGACGACGAGCACCGCGATCACGGCCGCCAGGTAGACCGACACCATCCGCATGGGCCCGGCGTGCACGAGCAGGCCGATCCCGAATCCGGCCGCGACCGCGGGCGGGAGCACCGGCACGGTCAGCCAGCCGACCGTCCGGCACAACTGGGAGAGGGACGCCCCTCGGGCGCGCATGGTGGCGAACATCCCGCGCAGGCGCTCGGTGAACAGCGCGAGGCTGAGCATCAGCGCGCCCACCAGCACGGCCGCCAGGCCGCTGAAGGCCAGGCCGGTGATGACCTGGGCGGTGGCGTACTGGCCGGCGAAGTCGGCGATCCGGGCTTCCAGCGGCGTGTGGACCTCGCATTCGAAGATGTCCTGCCGCGCGGCCACGGCCACCCGGTACCGGTTGATGTCGGTCGCGAGGCCGCGGATCTCCGAGGCGTCCAGCCCCCTCGGGTCGAGGCCGAAGCGCCAGGTGAACTTGAACTTGCCGCCGTACTTCGACAGGTACTCCGCGTAGCCCGGGAAGTTCGTCAGCGCACCGCCGACCGTCCACTCGGCGCCTTGCTGGTCGACCTCGATGTGGGGGTTGGCGGTCCAGCCGCGCGCGGTCCAGTAGCCGTTGGCGGGGTCGGTCGGCTCGATGATCTGGGCGACCCTGAAGGAGACCTCGGTCGGGCCCTCGCCGATCCGGACGACAGAGCCGACCTTGAGTCCGAACATCTGCGCCGTCTGCCGGGTGAGCGCGAGTTCGGGCCTCCTGTAGTCCATACCCTCCGCGCCCTCGACGACCCGGTACGGGCCGGGGTCCATGGCGTTCGCGACGAGGTCGAGCTTCGCCGCCCGCGGCGTCTGGGGATTGGCGACGGTCACCTTGTCCCACGAGATCGCGAACGGGTCGCTGGCCAGGGTGGCGCGCCGGAGCCGCTCGGGCATCATCGTGTGCCACGCGTCGCCCTCGGGCTCCATGCTGTTCGGCCTGACGAACCTGCTGAGCGCGGTCCGCTCGTCGCCGACGCCGACGACGTTCACCGACCCGTCCGAGCCGAGGAAGCTCACCGCCGCCTTGTTGTAGCCGTGCACGGCGCGGGCGGGGAAGGCCACGGCGAGCGCGGTCGTGGCGGCGGTCAGCACGGCCACCGCGAGCAGCGCCGCCCAGTGCTCCCGGACGAGCCGGAACCGCGGGCCCCTCATCGGTCCTCCCCCGCGCGCAGGTCGCCGCCGAGGCCGCGCCTTCGCAGCACCCGGATCACGACCATCAGGACAAGGCCGAGCATCACCGCCACCCCGGCGGCCAGGCCGAGCACCGCGAGCCACGGCACGCTCAGCGTGGCGGGCGGGTACGGCGGCGCGGCCTGGACGGTCAGCACGATGTGCGGCACCACGAGCTTCGCCACGACCAGGCCGAGGACGAGCCCGCCGAGCAGGCCGAGCCCGACCAGGATCGCCTGCTCGACGGCGAGCATCCCCGAGACCTGGCGCTGGTGCAGTCCGAGCGCGCGCAGCACGGTGAACTCGCGGGACCTCTCCCGGACGGCGACCGCCGCGTTCACGGTGAACGCGATCAGCGTGAACGCGAGCGCCGCGCCGAAGCCGAGGAGCAGCGCGCCCTGGAGGGACGCGGCGAGCGGCGCGTCCCGCAGGTCCTCGCGCATCTGG
>NZ_JBFAOF010001062.1:0-2309 GCF_040675125.1 Spirillospora sp. NPDC049652
TGCTGCCCACGCCCTTCCCGCGGGCGGTCGAGCGGGCGGGCGGCGTGGCCGTCCTGCTGCCGCCGGCCGCCGACCCGCGCGGCGTCCGGGCGCTGGGCCGCGGCCTGGACGGGATCGTCTTCGCGGGCGGCTCGGACGTCGAGCCCGGCCTGTACGGGGCCGCCCGGCACGCCGCGACCGGCCCGGCGCAGCCGTGCCGCGACCGGTTCGAGCTCGCGCTCATGCGCGCCGCGATGGCCGCCGGGCTGCCCTTCCTGGCGGTCTGCCGAGGCATGCAGCTGCTCAATGTGGCGTGCGGCGGCGGCCTCGTCCAGCACCTTCCCGAAACGGTCGGCCACCGGGGCCACGCGCCCGCGACGGGGGTGATCGGACGGCACCGGGTCCGGATCGACCCGGAGAGCCTGACCGGGCGGCTCCTCGGCGACACCGCGGACGTGCCGACCTACCACCACCAGGCGGTCGACCGGCTCGGCGCGGGCCTGACCGCGGTCGCCTGGACGGACGACCAGGTCGTCGAGGCCGTCGAGCTCCGGGAGCACCGCTTCGGGCTCGGCGTCCAGTGGCATCCGGAGGAGGACGAGGACCCGCGGCTGTTCGAGGCGCTGATCGCCGAGGCGTCCGGCGGACGCCGCCGTCCGGCAAGGCGTCCGGCGGGACGGCCGGCGTCCGCCACGATCTCACCGCCGTCCGCCACGGTGCCGCCGCCGCGTCCCTGACCTGCCCGTTCAGGCGCTGAGCACGTTCGGAGCGGTTGGTCCCGGCCGTTCGGGGAAGGCGTTCAGGACGTGCCGTCGATCCGGAAAGGGGCCCGCATGTCGGTCGATCCGTCCCTGGAGAGCCTTTTCCCCGGCGGCGGGGAGGCCGGTGGCCGGGAGCTGTCCATCGAGGAGCTGCGGGAGCTGGCCGAGCTGCCGCTGCCCGAGGACCGCCGACGCCTCCCGCACGTCGAGGACCTGGAGGTCCCCGGCCCCGGCGGCGCGGTCCCCGTGCGGCTGTACCGGCCCCTTCCCCGCTCGCACGGCCCGCTGCCCGCGCTGGTCTACCTGCACGGCGGCGGCTGGGTCGTGGGCGGGATCAACAGCGTGGACATCGCCTGCCGCGAGCTGGCGGCGGAAGTCGGCTGCACCGTCCTGAACGTGGGGTACCGGCTCGCGCCCGAGCATCCGTTCCCCGCCGCGGTGGAGGACGCCTGGGCGGTCGTCGAGGCGCTCGCCACCCACCCGGAGCGGTTCGGAACCCACGCGCGCGCTATCGCCGTCGCCGGGGACAGCGCGGGCGGCAACCTCGCCGCCGTCGTCGCGCTGCTCGCCCGCGACCGGGGGATCCGGCTCGTCCACCAGCTGCTGGTCTACCCGGCGACCGACATGTCCGCCGACACCCCGAGCTGGGACGCCTACGGCGACGGGTACGGCCTGGACGCGGCGACGCTGCGCCGGTTCGCGGCCCTGTACCGGGCCGGGGCCGACCCCGCCGACCCGCGCCTCGCGCCGCTGCGCGCCCCCGACCTGTCCGGCCTCGCCCCGGCGACGGTGATCACCGCCGACCACGACATCCTGCGGGACGAGGGCGAGGCGTACGCCCGGCGGCTGGCGGCGGCGGGCGTCCCGGTCGTGCGGCGCCGGTACGCGGGGACGATCCACTCCTTCTTCCTGCTCCCCGAGATGTTCGAGGAGGGTGTGGAGGCCCAGGCGTTCGCTGTGCGACGATTGCGCGCGGCGTTCGCCGCCGCGCTCCCCGACGCAGCGCCGACCACGACCGCACCGTCGGAGCAAGGGCCCCCGGAGGAGGGCGCGCCGGCGGACGCGGACGGACGGACGAGCCCACGCGGGGAGGACAGCGCGGCATGACGACCAACGCCACCGGGGACGCGCGCTACGACCGGTACGAACGGCTGAAGCTCGACTGGGCCGCGCCGCGCGTGCTGCGCGTGACGCTGAGCGCGCCCGGCCGGCTCAACGCCGTCGACACCACCGGGCACCGCGAACTCGCCGAGATCTGGCGGGACGCCGACGCCGACCCGCAGGTGCGCGCGATCCTGGTGCGCGGCGAGGGCACCGCGTTCTCCGCGGGCGGGGACCTGTCCATGATCGAGGAGATGATGGACGACCACGCCGCGCGCCTGCGCATCATGCGCGAGGCGCGCGACATCGTCATGAACGTCGTGAACTGCGGCAAGCCCGTGGTCAGCGCCGTCCAGGGGCCGGCCGTGGGCGCGGGCCTCGCGGTCGCGCTGCTCGCGGACGTCTCGGTCGTGGGCCGCACCGCCAAGATCATCGACGGGCACACCCGGCTGGGCGTCGCGGCCGGCG
>NZ_JBFAOF010001063.1:0-2303 GCF_040675125.1 Spirillospora sp. NPDC049652
GCGAGCGGCGACCGGGCCGTCCTCACCGACTTCGGCATCGCCACCGCCGCGGGCGACGCCACCCTCACCCAGACCGGCCTGGTCATGGGCTCCCCGGCCTACATCGCGCCCGAGCGCGCCCGCGGCCGCACCGCCGGCCCCGCCTCGGACCTGTGGTCGCTCGGCGTCACCATGTACGCGATGGCCGAGGGCCGCTCCCCGTTCGAGCGCAACGAGCCGATGGCCGCCCTGGTCGCGGTGATCTCCGAGGAGCCCGACCCGCCGACCCGCTCCGGCCCGCTGACCCCGGTCATCCAGGGCCTGCTGCGCAAGAACCCCGACGAGCGGATGGACGCCATCGAGGCGGGCCGCCTGCTCGACGAGATCGTCCGCGCGCCCACGGTCGACACCCAGCGCACCATCGCCGTCGAGTTCCCCGAGGCCACCCGGCCCACCCCGGAGCAGGCCCCGCCCGCGGCCGAGCCCGGCCGCACCCGCGTGGACGAGTCCGCCGGGACGTCCCCCTCGCCGGCCCGCCCCACCACCCGGCCGCAGCTCCCGCAGCTGCCCCCGACGCTCGGCGGCGTGTCGTCCCGGCGCGTCCTGCTCGTCGTCGCGATGATCGTCGTCATCGTCCTGGCCGTCGCGGGCATCGTCTGGGGCGCCACCCACGGCAAGGACGACCCGAAGAAGTCCCCGGCCGCCACGACGGCGCCCCCGAAGAAGACGACCCCGGCGACGGCCTCGTCCACCCCGTCCCGGCCGCCCTCCAGCGCCCCGCCCTCGTCCCCATCGGTCCCCGCCGGCTTCCGCACCTACAAGGACCCCCAGGGCTACTCCCTGCCGATCCCGGAGGACTGGAGCAAGCCGGAGCACCGGGACGGCGGCAGCGGGTGGTTCTTCTACTCTCCGGACCGGAAGACCTACATCCAGGTCGACCGGGCCGAGGAGGCGAACACCAGCGCCCTTCAGGACTGGAAGGACCTCGAACCCGCCCGCAAGCACGTCTTCAAGGGCTACCAGCTGATCGGCATCCAGCCGGTGCGCAGCGGGAAGCCCGTCGCCGACCCGAGCGGGGAGCGCGCGGCCGACTGGGAGTGGACGTTCGACGGCCGCGAGGGCCGCATCCACGCCCTGAACCGGGGCTTCGTGATGAGCGGGCACGGATACGCCATCGTCCTCTACGCGCCCGACAGCCAATGGTCCAAGACCCTGTCGGACCTCCAGCCGGTCTACGCGGGCTTCACCTCCGAGAGGTGACCGCGCCCTGACCCTCGCCCCCGCCAGGACGAGCGATCACGGGTTCTCCCCGCCCACCCGAAACCGAACGACGCCCGAGCACGCTTCCTTGGATCAAGGATGATCACGGTGCATGGGAGCACAGTGGGACGGGTGTGACAAGGCGGGTTTCGGGGGGCGGCGGGGGCGGAAAATGTGGCTCGTTCGCCTGTCCGTTATGCGTTGTCGGTAAAGTCGCTGCTCATGGCGGAGGGTGAAGTGACGGGACCGGGGACCGACGTCCCCCTCGCTGGCCGGTATCGGTTGCTGTCCGTGCTGGGCAGGGGCGGGATGGGGACGGTCTGGCGGGCCACCGACCAGACGCTGGACCGCGAGGTGGCGATCAAGGAGATCCGGCTGCACCCGTCGCTCACCGACGAGGAGCGCGACACGGCGCACGCGCGGATGATGCGCGAGGCCCGGGCGTCCGCCCGGCTCGGGCACCCGGGGGTCGTGACCGTCCACGACGTGGTGGTGCACGACGACCGGCCGTGGCTGGTCATGGAGCTCGTGCGGTCCCGGTCGCTGCAGGACGTGGTGGACCAGGAGGGCCCGCAGCCGCCGCAGCGCGTCGCCGCGATCGGCCGCCAGCTCGCGTCGGCGCTGCGGGCGGCGCACGCGGTCGGCATCCTGCACCGGGACGTGAAGCCCGCGAACGTGCTGGTCACCGAGGACGGGCGGGCCGTCCTCACCGACTTCGGCATCGCGCAGCTCTCCGGCGACGCCACGCTCACCCGCACCGGCATGGTCATGGGGTCGCCCGCCTACATGGCGCCCGAACGCGTCAGGGCCGAGGCCGTCGGGCCCGCGTCGGACGTGTGGGCGCTCGGCGCGACGCTGTACACCGCCGTCGAGGGACGCGCGCCGCACCACCGCAGCGACGCCATGGCCGTGCTCGCCGCGATCATGACGCTGGACGCGCCGCCGCCGCAGCGCGCCGGTGCGCTGACGCCCGTCCTGACCGCGATGCTCGACCGCGACCCGGCGCGCCGTCCGAACATCGACCAGGCCGAGCAGGAGCTCGCCCGGGTCGCCTCGGGCGCGCC
>NZ_JBFAOF010001064.1:0-2303 GCF_040675125.1 Spirillospora sp. NPDC049652
GGCGGGCTGGCCGACGTGGGTCTGGGTGTGCCTGGCCGCGAGCCTGCCGGCCCTGGCGCTGTTCGCCGTCCTCGAACGCCGGATCGCCGCGCGCGGCGGCGACCCCCTCGTCCGGATCGCGCTGTTCCGCAGCCGGTCGTTCTCCGTCGGGCTCGTCCTGGTCCTGCTGCTCTACGTCGTGGTGACGTCCTACTACCTCGTGCTGTCGGTGTCGCTGCAGGACGGCCTCGGCATGTCGGCGCTCGGCGCGGGCCTGGTCTACACCCCTTCGGCGGCGGCCTTCTTCGTGTCCAGCCTGCTCGCGAGCCGCCTGGTCCCCGTCCACGGGCACCGCGTGCTGATCATCGGGGCGGTCGTCCTGACGCTCGGCTACGCCGCCACCGCCGTCCTGCTGCTCGGCGGCGCGCCCTTCACCCCGGCGGTGGTCGTCCCGACGCTCGTGCTGCAGAGCGCGGGCGGCGGGCTGGTGATCACCCCGTCGCTCAACGCGGTGCTGGGCCGGATCTCCCCCGACGACGCCGGAGTGGCCTCGGGGGCGCTGTCCACCGTCCAGCAGATCGGCGGCGCGCTCGGCGTGGCGGTCATCGGAGCGGTCTTCTTCGGCGCCTTCGACACCACCTCCCACACCCGCGAGAGCGCCGGCGGGCACGCCCTGGCGATGGCCTCGCTGGCCACCTGCGCGGCCGCCGCCGCGGCGACCGTCCTGGTGGTCCTGCTGCGCGGACCGGCCCGGACGGCCGAGCCGCCCGCGGCGCGTCCGGCCGAACCCGTTCCGGCGCGGGAGGCCTGACCGCGCCGCCGCGCGGGCCGGCCTCGACCGTCCCGATTGGAGTGGATCAGATGGGGAAGCATCCCGCTATGACCACCATGGGGGTGGAAGAGGAGTTTCTCCTGGTAGATCCCACCGACCTCCGGACCGTCCCGCAGGGGAAGGACGTGGTGAAGCGCGCCCGGGAGGCGCGTTTCGCGGCGGTCCCGGGGGCGGTGGAGCTGCACGAGGAGCTCGCCTCCAGCCAGGTGGAGGCGGTCACCGGCGTCTGCGGCTCGCTGGACGGCCTCCGCGCCGAGCTGGTCGCCGGACGGGAGGCCGTGGCCCGGGCGGCGCGGTCGGAGGGCGTGGTGGCCGTCTCCTCCGGGACGGCGGCGCTTCCGGGGACCGAGGCGCGTTCGGTCAACGACGACGAGCGGTTCGCCGGGATCGGGCGGCTGTACGCGGAGGTGGCGGCGGACTACGAGGTGTCGGGCTGCCACGTCCACGTCGGCGTTCCCGACGCGGAAACGGCCGTCGCGGTCATCAACCACATGCGCCCGTGGCTGCCCACGCTGCTGGCCCTGTCGGCGAACTCGCCCTACACGGACGGCCGCGACACCGGGTACGCGAGCTGGCGGATGATGCAGCAGGCGCGCTTCCCGGGCTCGGGCGTCCCGCCGCGGTTCGCTTCGGCGGCCGAGTACCGGCTGGCCGTGGAGCGCCTGGTGGAGTGCGGGGTGCTGGTCGACCCGTCCATGTCCTTCTGGCTGGCCCGGCCCTCACCCCGGTTCCCGACGGTGGAGGTCCGCGCCGCCGACGCCGTCCCGACCGTGGACGACGCCGTCCTGCTGGCCGCCCTGACCCGCGGGCTCGTCCAGACGGCGCTGGACGAGCTGGCGGACGGACGCGAGGGGCCCGAGCTGGACGACCAGGTGTGCGCCGCCGCGGTCTGGTCGGCCGCGCGGTACGGGCTGGACGGCCCGGCCGTGCACCCGGGACCGGGACGGTCCGTCCCGGCCACCGATCTCGCCCACGAGCTGCTGAACCTGGTCTCGCCCGCGCTGGAGGAGACCGGCGACCTTCCGCTGGTCCGGCGGCTCTGGGCGCGCCTGCTGCACCGGGGAACGGGCGCGCGGCGGCAGCGCGTGGCCGCGCGGGCGGACGGCGCCGTCCAGGCGGACGGCGGGACCCGCGCCGCGGTGGCGTATCTCGCCGAGGTCATGGAGTCCGACCAGGTCCGCGACGCATGGGTGTGCCCGGAGCGGGTACCTGAGCCGAACCCCGCAGCCGATCACCAGGAGATGCGATGACGCTCGGTTCCCTGACCGTGCCGGACGTGGCGGGCGCACCGCTGCCCGCGGCGCGCGGTCCACTGTCGGAGGCGGTGCTGAGCGCGCTGTCCGAACCGCCGGACAACGGCGGCGCCGCGGCCCTCCAGGAGGCGGGGGCGGGCCCCCCCCCCGGGGGAAAGGGGAGATCGGGAGAGCGGGGGGTAGGGGAAGAGTGTAGTGTGTTATGTGTAGATATCGGTGGTGGCCGGATCATTAAAAAA
>NZ_JBFAOF010001065.1:0-2301 GCF_040675125.1 Spirillospora sp. NPDC049652
GGCGCGCGGGCGGCGAACGCGGTGATGAGGTAGCCGATCCTCGGGACGGTCGTGTGCAGGCCGTCCGCCATCTGCGGCATCAGGCCCGCGACGACGAACTCGCTGGTCACCATGGCGAAGATGCCGAGGGCCAGGACGTGGATGGCACGGGGCATGCGGGGGCTCCATTCTGCATCGGTCGGTGTAAAACGTGGGCAGGCGAACGCCGTGGTCTCACGCGTCCTCGCGTGGGACCGGGCGGGGGCGTGTTTCAGGAGGTCAGGGCGTCCAGGGCGGTGTCGGCGATCGCGGCCAGCGCCTCGGGCGGCGTGCCGCCCTGGCCGGAGATCCGGATCCCGGCGATGACCGCGTTCAGGTAGCGGGCCAGGTCCTCCGGGGAGCGGGCTGAGGTGATCGAGCCGTCGCGCCGTCCGGCCTCGATCACCCCGCGCAGCGCGGCGAGGCGGATCTCGGCGTCGCGGTGGAGGAGCGCGGCGATCTCGGGATCGCGCCCGGCCGGCTCGGTCGTGGTGTTCACCGACAGGCAGCCGATGCCCCGGCCGTCCCGGAAGTTCGCGTGCTCCTGCTCGACCACCCGGGCGAGCACGCGCCGGATCCGGTCCAGCGCCGGGCCGCCGTCCGGCTCGTCGAGGATCTCCGCTTGCCCGGCGGTCATCATCTCGGTGTAGCGGGCCAGCGCGCGCCGGAACAGCTCGCGCTTGCTGGTGAACGCGTTGTAGACGCTGCTGCGGTCGAGGTCGAGCGCGCCGCACAGGTCCCGGGTGGAGGTGGCCTCGTAGCCGTTCTCCCAGAACAGCCGCATCGCGGTGTCCAGGGCCCGGTCCTCGTCGAAGGTGCGCGGTCTCGCCATGGACGTGACCCTAGCCGTTTTGCATCGACTGGTGCAATACCGTCCGTCGCGGGATCGTTGTCAGCATGGGATTGCCAGCCCGGCGCGCCTGTCTACGATGGCCATGCGACCTCAGACCCGCAGATCTCCCGACTTGTAGGGGCGCGATGGCGACGAGACAGGCTGGCGGTCCGGGCCTCGGGCAGGGGCAGCGGCGGCCCGGGCCACCGCGGCGCCGCCGGGGCGCCGGCGACGTGCTCACCGGCGTGGGCGCGCTGCTCGCGCTCGCGGCGCTGCTCCTCGGCGTCCCGTACGCGCTGCTGACGCTGTTCGGCTCCCCGGTCCCGGACCACGTCCCCGCGATGTCCGACCTGACGCAGCGGATCGGGCCGTCCGCGCTGCTCGCCATCCTGGTGGCGCTGGTCTGGCTCGCCTGGCTGCAGCTCGCGCTCTGCGTCGTGGTCGAGGTGTACGCGGGCATCCGCGGCGTCGGCGTGCCCGCCCGCGTGCCGCTCGCCGGGGGCACGCAGTCGCTCGTCCACCGGCTCGTCGTCGCCGCGCTGCTGCTGTTCACCGCGACCAGCGCGATCGTGCCCGCGTTCAGCGGCCGGGAGCTGTCGGTCCGGCCGCCGGTGACGACCACGCAGACCGAGCAGTTCCACCGGCTGCCGGTGTCGGCGGTCCCGGACCGTCCGGCCGCGCCCGCCGCCGCGCCGGAGCGCGAGGTCGCCGAGGCGCTCAGCGGGAACCCGGTGGACAAGGCCGCCACGACCAAGATCTACCGGGTGAACCCGCCGGAGGGACGGCACCACGAGAGCCTCTGGGAGATCGCCGAGAAGAGCCTCGGCGAGGGCCGCCGCTACAACGAGATCTTCGAGCTGAACAAGGGGCACGTCCAGCCGGACGGCAGCCGCCTGCACATCGCGAGCCTGATCCGGCCGGGCTGGATCCTGGAGATGCCCCCGGACGCCTAGGGCGCGCAGGTCATCCCCGTCCACCAGCTCCGCGACTACTTCCGGCACGGGCACCCCGTCCCGCACGAGAAGCCGAAGCCGGACGTCCCGAAGCCGCCGGCCAGGACGTCCCCGACCCCGCCCGCGAGCCACCCGGCCCCCGCGCCCGGCCAACCCGCACCCGGTCACCCCGCGCCGAGCCACCCGGCTCCCAGCCAGCCGGCGCCCGCTCCGGGCACCCACGCGCCGACCCAGCCCGCGCCCGCCCCGAGCCACCCGGCTCCCAGCCAACCGGCGCCTGCGCCGAGCCAGCCCGCGCCCGCTCCCGGCAGCCACGCGCCGACCCAGCCCGCGCCCGCGCCGAGCCAGTCGGCTCCGGCGCCCACGCCTTCCCAGCCCGCCCACACGCAACCCGCGCCGAGCCGTTCGGCCCCTGCCCCGGTGCCGCCGCCCGCGCACCAGCGGCCGCCCGCCCAGTCGCCCGAGCAGTCCCCGGGGAAGGCGTCGCCGGCGCCCTCG
>NZ_JBFAOF010001066.1:0-2301 GCF_040675125.1 Spirillospora sp. NPDC049652
GTACGGCAGCCGGACGAGCAGCAGCGCGTCGATCACCGCCGGATCGGCGGCGAGGTAGCCGAGGCGCGTGCCGGCCATCGCGAACGCCTTGGACATCGTCCGGGTCACGATGAGCCGCGGGTGGCCGTCCAGCAGGGTCAGCGCGGACGGCGTCCCGGCGCGGCGGAACTCGGCGTACGCCTCGTCCACCACGACCATGCCGGGCGCGGCGTCGAGGACGGCCTCGATCGCGGCGAGCGGCAGCGCGGTGCCGGTCGGGTTGTTCGGGGAGGTCAGGAAGACGACGTCCGGGCGGTGCTCGCGGACGGCCCGCACCGCGGCCTCGGGTTCGAGCCCGAAGTCGGCGTCGCGGGAGGCGTCGATCCAGCGGGTGCCGGTGACCTCCGTGATGATCGGGTGCATCGAGTAGGACGGCTCGAAGCCGAGCGCGGTCCGGCCGGCGCCGCCGAACGCCTGGAGGATCTGCTGGATGATCTCGTTGGAGCCGTTCGCCGCCCAGACCCGGCGGCCGGTCAGGCCCGCGCCGGGGGTGTCGGAGTTCAGGAACGCCGCCAGCCCCTCGCGCAGCGCGACGGCGTCGCGGTCCGGGTAGCGGTTGAGGCCGCCCGCGGCGTCCATGACGGCCTCGCCGATCGCCTTCACCAGCGGCTCGGACGGCGGGTAGGGGTTCTCGTTGGTGTTCAGCGCGACCGGGACGTCCAGCTGGGGTGCCCCGTAGGGCTCCCGGCCCCGCAGGTCGTCGCGGATCGGGAGGTCGGAGAGGGACGTCACGAAGGGATCTCCCAGTCGAAGCGGGCCTTCATCGCGGCCCCGTGGGCGGGCAGGTCCTCGGCCTCGGCGAGCGTCACCACGCGCGCGGTGGCGTCCGCGAGGGCGGCCTCGTCGTACTTCACGACATGGACGCCGCGCAGGAACGACTGGACCGACAGGCCGGACGAATGGCAGGCGCACCCGCCGGTCGGCAGGACATGGTTGGAGCCCGCCAGGTAGTCCCCCAGCGACACGGGCGCGAACGCCCCGACGAAGACCGCGCCCGCGTTGCGGACCCGCGCGGCGACCGCGTCGGCGTCGGCGGTCTGGATCTCCAGGTGCTCGGCGGCGTAGGCGTCGACGACCCGCAGGCCCGCCTCGACGTCGTCCACCAGGACGATGCCGGACTGGCGGCCGGCGAGCGCCTCGGTGATCCGCTCGGCGTGCTTGGTGCGGCCCACCTGGACCGCGAGCTCGGCCTCGACCGCGTCCGCGAGCTCGACCGAGTCGGTGACCAGGACGGCCGCGGCGAGCACGTCGTGCTCGGCCTGGCTGATCAGGTCGGCGGCGACGTGCACCGGGTCGGCGGTGCGGTCGGCCAGCACCGCGATCTCGGTCGGGCCGGCCTCGGAGTCGATGCCGATCACGCCCTTGAGCAGCCGCTTGGCCGCCGCGACCCAGATGTTGCCGGGGCCGGTGACCAGGTCGGCGCGGGGGCACTCCTCGGTGCCGTGGGCGAACATCGCGACCGCCTGCGCGCCGCCGGCCGCGTACACCTCGTCCACCCCGAGCAGCGCGCAGGCCGCGAGGATCGTCGGGTGCGGCAGGCCGCCGAACTCCTTCTGCGCGGGCGAGGTGACCGCGAGCGAGCCGACCCCGGCCTCCTGCGCCGGGACGACGTTCATCACGACGCTGGACGGGTACACGGCGCGGCCGCCCGGCACGTACAGGCCGACGCGGCCCACCGGGACCCACCTCTCGGTGACGGTTCCGCCGGGGACGACCCGGGTGGTGGTGTCGGTGCGGCGCTGGTCGCGGTGGACCATGCGGGCACGGCGGATCGACTCCTCCAGCGCGTCCCGGACGGCCGGGTCGAGTTCGGCGAGGGCCCGGTCGATCTCCTCGGCCGGGACGCGGGTGCGCTCCAGCCTCACGCCGTCGAACCGCTCGGTGTACTCCCGTACGGCCGCGGCCCCATGATGGCGCACGTCCTCGCAGATGGGCCGCACCTTCTCAAGGGCGGCCTCGACGTCGAGCTCGGCGCGGGGCAGCACGGAGCGCAGGTCGCCGGGGAGCGAGCCGCGCAGATCGATACGGGAGATCACCCGTCCAGTCTACGGAGTGCGTCCAAACCACGAAGCACCGTCTCGCCAGCCGAGACTCGCGGCACGCAAATCCCGCGCGGCGCCGGGGTGCGCGGGCGGCGCGGGCGAAAGGGAACGCCCGAAGTTGCGGTGGTTCGGGCGGTTTCTTCCCGAACGGAAGAGTGACCCCGGCGGTAGCCAGGGATGATCACTGCGGCCGCGGCGGCCCGCGATCGGCGGGTGGTCG
>NZ_JBFAOF010001067.1:0-2295 GCF_040675125.1 Spirillospora sp. NPDC049652
TCTATTTCTCCGGCCCGCGTCTTCATAAGCCCCGGCCCGCCGCCGGTGGGGGGGGGCGGGGGCGCCCGGGCGCGGGTACATTGAGGAGGCCTCCTCTCGGAACCCGGCCCGCTTTGTCGCCTCAGGACCTGTCCGGCCTCAGGATCTATCCGGCCTCGGGGCCGACGTGCAGCACCGTGCCGACCTGGGCTCCGTTGTAGAAATTGATCAGCTCGTTGCCGGACGCCACCGTGGTGGCGCGGGTGAAGCCGCCGCCGTAGCCGCTCGCCAGGGTGAAGATGCCCCAGGCGACGATCCAGGGCTGCGGTTCGCCCTGCTCGTCCAGGAAGAGCTCCGGCTCCGGGACGACCCGGCGCTGCAGGACGAACGGGCCGTCCACGGCGGCGGTGACCTGCTCGCGCCACTCCTCCGCCGACACCTCGGGGAGCCAGCCGAGCACGATGCCGGCGCCGCTGTGCAGCTGGGTGGGCTTGAGCGCCAGGTGCTCCTTGTTGGCGAGCGCGTAGTCGAGCAGTTCGACGTGCTCGCCGCTCTCCAGCGTCACCTTCCCCGGCCGGACCATCCGCGTCCACGGCAGGATCCGGTCCAGGCTGGCCAGCTCGGCGGCCGAGAACAGCCCCCGGTTCTGCTCGTCGGAGAGCATCGCGAGCGCGCCCTTGCTGGCGAAGACCTCGGCGTCCATCGGGGTGAAGATCTTCACCTGGCCGCGGTGGGCCGCGTCCAGGACGGGGTTCATCAGCGCGGGCGCCTCGTCGGACTCCAGCAGGTCCTTGATGAGGAACATCCGGTAGATGATGTCGACCTTGCGGTCGCCCAGCCAGACGCCGTCCTCGCGCACGTCGAGCTGCCCGATGTGGCAGGGGTGGGCGTCCAGCCCCAGTTCCTGCCAGCGCGCGCAGTAGTGCGACATGTACGAGGCCAGCCGGTCGTAGCTCGTCGGCCAGTCGCACATCGCGACCACCGGGCGCGACCCCGGCTCGAACCCGCTCTCGGCGAACACGCTGTCCACCAGCTCGCGCATGGTGTCCACGAACGTCAGGCCGCGGCGCTCGGCGAAGGACGCCAGCGTGGGGTGCTCCAGGAGGGCGCGGCTCATGTCGGCGTTGTCCAGGCCGCCGAGCGAGCCCCCCATGTTCACCTCCAGCAGCCGCAGCCCGGTCGCGTCGGCGTACATGTCCAGCCGGCCCACCCGGGTGGGCGCCGGGCCGCGGCTGCGCAGGACGGCGTGGACCTGCGGCTCGGCCATGCCCACCGCCCGCGCGAACGCGGCGAGGTCGCCGCCGTACAGCTTGTCCGGCAGGCTGATCAGGGCGGACCGGAAGTTCTCCAGGTCCGCGGCCAGGAGCTGCTGCTCGTCGCGGTCGAGGAACACCGGCCGGGACAGGTAGCGCCCCTTGTAGAAGGCGCCGAGGAACTCCGAGTCCGGCAGCGGGCCGAGCAGCTCGCCCGCCGGCGTCCCCGCACTCGCCTGGAGGTACTCTTCGGTCAAGGACTGACGGGTCACGACAGGTTCACCCTTCGGGGTCGATGATGAGCTGCTGCTCCAGCTTGCGGATGACTTCCCGGTCCTCGTAGAGCTGCTCGGACCGCTCGTGCGCGAGCGTGATGTAGCCCATCGTCATGCTCGTGTGGATGTCGGTGCTGGCCTCCACCCGGTCGCCGGTGGACACCAGCCGGAAGGTGGAGTGGAAGCTCGGCAGCGAGCGCGCCTCGTCGAGGATCTCGGCGTTGCGCACCACACCCGAGGTGTAGGCCTTGACGAACACGGCCAGCACGTTCCGCCGCAGCGCGAACCCGTCGGGCATCTCGTCGCCGCGGCCCGCGCAGACGTCCACGGTCCGGGTGAGCTGGCTCTCGCCGGTGGCGATCTCGGTCAGCAGCGGGTGGCCGATCCCGGCGAGCCGCGCGTTGACCTCCAGCAGCCGGGGGCCGTCCTCGGTCATCATGATCTCGGTGTGCGCGGCCCACTGCCGCTGGCCGACCGCGTCGAGCGCCGCCAGCGCGTACTCCATCAGCGACCCGAGGACGGGGTCCTCGGGGGCGTACGGCATCCACTCGACGGCGTTGTAGACGGCGATGCCGTCCCCGTACTGCGCCCGGTCGTACCGGATGATGTCGGTGACCGAGTGGCGGCCGTGGTGGCTGACGGTGTCGACCGCGTACTCGGTGCCGGTCAGGTGCTCCATGACCAGCACGTCCTCGGCGAGGATGTCGTTCTTGTCGCGCTTGCCGAGCAGCGCGTCGAAGTACTCGCGCCAGCCCTCGCCGCGCGGCGCCCGGCCCACGCCGACGATG
>NZ_JBFAOF010001068.1:0-2289 GCF_040675125.1 Spirillospora sp. NPDC049652
CGTAGACGGCTCCGCCGTCTACGGGCGGCTGTGGAACCCGACCGTCGCGCGGTTCGAGTCGGCCCTGGCGCGGCTGGAGCACACCGAGGCGGCCGTGGCGTTCTCCTCGGGGATGGCGGCGGCCACCGCGGCGATCATCGCGATGACGCGGGAGAGCGGCCGCGGCCACATCGTGGCGGTCCGTCCCCTCTACGGCGGGACCGACCACCTCCTGGCCTCCGGCATGCTCGGCACCGAGGTGACGTTCTGCGCCGCGGAGGAGGTCGCGGCGGCGCTCCGCCCGGACACGGCGCTGGTCATGCTGGAGACGCCCGCCAACCCGACCCTCGACCTGGTCGACATCCGCGCCGTCGCCGAGGCGGCCGGCGACGTCCCCGTCCTCGTGGACAACACGTTCGCGACCCCCGTCCTGCAGAACCCCGCCGACCTCGGCGCCGCGATGGTGCTGCACAGCGCGACCAAGTACCTCGGCGGGCACGGCGACGTCATCGCCGGCGTCATCGCCTGCGACCAGGAGCGGACGGCCGCGCTGCGCCGCGTCCGGGCGATCACGGGCGCCCTCCTCCACCCGCTCGGCGCCTACCTCCTGCACCGCGGCCTGGCCACGCTCCCGATCCGGGTCCGGGCGCAGCAGGAGAACGCCCGGCGCGTCGCCGCCTGGCTGAGCACCCACCCGGCCGTCTCGCGGGTGTACTACCCCGGGACGGCGGGGGACGCGCGGGGCCTGCTCCACCGGCAGATGAGAGGCCCGGGGGCGATGCTCTCGATCGAACTCCACGGAGGCCTGGAGCAGGCCAGGAGCCTCACCTCGTCGGTCCGCCTGTTCACCCACGCGGTGTCGCTGGGCGGCGTCGACTCGCTGATCCAGCATCCCGCGTCGCTGACGCACCGGCCCGTCGCCGCCGAGGCCCGTCCGGCCGCCGGGCTGGTGCGGCTGTCCCTCGGGCTGGAGGACCCGGAGGACCTGATGGCCGACCTCGACCAGGCCCTCGGCGCGCGCCGTCCGGAGGCCGCCCACGCGGGTGCGGCGCACCCGTAGTCCGCCGGTACCGGGAAAGGCTGGACAATCCTTCTATGCGCTACGACAACACAGCCGCGCCTGGGGCGGCTCCGGCACCCTCTGGCCCGCGGCGACCCCTCGGCCAGACGGCCGGAGAGCAGCCGTACGACATCGCGACCCTGCGCGAGATCTCCCGGCGCGTCCTGTGGCTGGCCACGTCGATCGTGGACGCGGCCAACCGCGGACGGCCCAACGACACCGGGATCAAGGTCGGCGGGCACCAGGCGTCGTCGGCCTCGATGGTCGACATCATGGTGTCGCTGTGGTTCCACGAGCTGACCGCGCTCGACCGCGTGTCGGTGAAGCCGCACGCGTCGCCGGTGCTCCACGCCATCAACCACCTGCTCGGTGACCTGGACGCGAAGTACCTGCCGACGCTGCGCGCCAAGGGCGGCCTGCAGAGCTACCCGAGCCGCCTCAAGGACCACGACACCGTCGACTTCTCCACCGGCTCGGTGGGCATCGGCGCCACCGCCCCGGTGTGGGCGGCGATCTCCCACCGCTACCTGCGCTCGCGGTTCGAGGCGACCCCTCCGGCCGGCCGGTTCATCAGCCTGATCGGGGACGCCGAGCTCGACGAGGGCGCGATCTGGGAGACCGTCGCCGACCCCTCGGTCGCCCGGCTGGGCGAGCTGCTGTGGGTGGTGGACTTCAACCGCCAGTCGCTCGACCGGGTGGTGCCCGACGTGCAGATCCACCGTCTGCGGGGGATGTTCGAGGCCGCGGGCTGGCAGGTCGTCGTCCTCAAGTGGGGCCGGACGGCCGCCGAGGTCTTCGCCCGGCCCGGCGGCGAGGAGCTGCGGCGCCGCCTGGAGGAGATGCCGAACGAGGAGTACCAGCGGCTCCTGCGCGCGGACACGACCGAGCTGCCCGGCCGGATCGCGGGCGACGCCGCCGGCCCCGCCCTGCGCGACCTCGTCGCGGCCATTCCGGCCGCGCGGCTGGCGGAGGTGATCCGCGACCTCGGCGGCCACGACCTGGAGCTGCTGCTGGACACCTACCGGCGCGTCGACGACGACCGTCCGACCGTGGTGTTCGCCTACACGGTCAAGGGGCGCGGACTGCCGACCGAGGGTCACCCGAACAACCACTCGGCGCTGCTGACCGAGGCGCAGATGGAGGCCCTGGCGGCGGCCTGCGGGACCGACCTGGCCGACCCGTGGCGGCCGTTCGAGCCCGGCTCGCCGGCGGCCGGGCTGTGCGCCCGGCGGGGCGAGCGGCTCAAGCGG
>NZ_JBFAOF010001069.1:0-2287 GCF_040675125.1 Spirillospora sp. NPDC049652
GGCGGCGTCTCTCGTGTGCGGCGGCGTCTCTCGTGTGCGGCGGCGTCTCACGTGGGCGGCGGCGTCTCACGTGGGCGGAGGTCCGCCGTTGAGGAAGGCGTAGACGGCCTCGCGGCCCTGGGTGCCGCGCTCACGGTTCTGGATGGAGTGGCTCGCGCCCTTGACGATGACGAGCTTGCCCCTCGGGGCGTTCGCGAGTTCCTCCCTGGCCCATTCCATGGGCGTGGACAGGTCGTGGTCGCCGTTGACGATGAGGATCGGCACCGGCGGCAGCTTCCGCTTCGCCTCGGTGTTGTGCCGGGCGACCGGCCAGGTCAGGCACTCCTGGATGAAGCCGCCGCCGACGGCGGTGGCGGAGGTGAAGGGCCACGTCGCGCTCGCGGGCAGGTGCCGCCGGGCGTACTCCAGCGCCGCCGGACGCCGGGCGACGGGCGTCTCGGACGTCCCCCACGGGAAGACGCCGTCGCCGCAGATGGTGGCCTCGTGCAGGCCCGCGCTGAAGCCCGCGACGGGGTCGCCGCCGGGCGCCATCAGCTTCATCAGCGTGTCCAGGCGCGCCGGGTCGCCGAGCCTGGCCGCGTGCATCGCGCCGATCACGTCACCGGATCCGGCGGGCAGCCCGGGCGGGTTCGGATCGCGGTAGGACGGGTCGAAGAACTCGTACGAGACGAGCATGTCCCACATGAGCACGGCGTCCTCGCGGTGGCGCGCCAGGTACGCGACGTCCCGCGCGGGGTCGAACCCGCAGGCGGGCGCGGTGCGGCAGGCGTCGCGCAGGACGCGGGCCACGGCGTGCTGACCGGTCGTGTAGAGCATCTGCTCGTGGCCCGGATCGGTGTGCGGCAGCACCGAGTCCAGGACGGCCTTGGAGACGTGGCCCGGGTGGAAGGCGGCATAGTTCGCGGCCGTGAACGAGCCGTAGGACACGCCGTCCACGACCCACTTGTTCACGCCGAGCGCGCTGCGGAACATGTCGAGGTCGCCGACGGTCTGCTCGGTGGTGTAGTAGCTCCGCCGGTCGCCGAGGACGGACGCGCACTCGGCCACCGCGTCCCGCGTCGGCGGGGCGATGTCGGAGCTGCCGACCTGCGCCTGCATCTTCGGGCAGTCGATCGCGCCGAACCGCCCGGTGCCGCGCTGGTCGATCATCACGAACCGGTAGTTCTTCGCCAGTTCCGGCAGCCGCTGCGTGGTCATCCTGGTCAGGTACGGCACGCCGGGCTGGCCGGGGCCGCCGGTCAGGAACAGCAGGGTGCCCTTGGGGGCGGCGGTGTTGTCGGACATCCCGACCTGGAGGTCGAGGGTGCCCCTGGCCGGGTTCCGGTGGTCGAGCGGGACCCGGAGCGTCGCGCACGTGAAGCCCGGCTGCCCGTCGCACGGATGCGGGTCGGCGAAGCCCGGCCGGGCCGAGGGGGCCACCGGGGACCGCGCGGAGGCCGCCGTCCCCGTCCCCGCCGCCAGGGTCATCGTCAGGCCCACGACGAGCGCCGCGGAGAGTCGTGATCGCATGTGCTGGATGATGTCCCGCGCGTCCGGCCGAGCCCAGCCGCACTGCCGGAACCGGCCACCTTCCAGCCGACTCCGGCCAGCGGCCCGCCGCCGACCGCAGGAAGGGCGCGAAATGCCCGTCCACCTGCGACGCGATCCCGTTCGAGCCGCAGCGTCACTGCGGCGCGCCGGAACGGAGTCCCCCCCGGGCCGTGCTCTCGCCGGGCTCCGCCGGAGGGTGCGGGCGACGTCCGCCTCTGTGGAACGCTCCGGACCGCCTGACCTGACGGGGTGGTGGCGGCCGACCCGCGGATGAATACTGAACTCTGTTCGGTGAAGGCGCCGAGGTGGGAGGTTCCATGGCCGGGTACACGATGACGATCGGCGGGGAGGCCGTCGCGGCCGCCGGGACGTTCGGGGTGGTGAACCCGGCGACCGGCGAGGTCGCCGAGCAGGCGCCGGACGCCACCCGCGAGCAGCTCGACGCGGCGATGGACGCCGCGCAGGCGGCCCGCGCCGGCTGGCGCGCCGACGAGGCGGCCCGCCGGGAGGCGCTGCGCGCGGCGGCGAACGTGCTGTTCGCCCGCTCGGAGGAGATCGGCCGGATCATCACGCTGGAGCAGGGCAAGCCGCTCGCCGACGCGACGATGGAGGCGGTCGGCGCCGGGGTCTGGCTGAAGTACTTCGCCGACCTGGAGCTGCCGCGCGAGGTCATCCAGGACGACGCGACCGGCGACGTGGCGGTCGTGCTCGGGCTCGGCCCGATCGGCCTCGGCGTCGTCGCGCAGCTCAAGGCGCG
>NZ_JBFAOF010001070.1:0-2281 GCF_040675125.1 Spirillospora sp. NPDC049652
AGCGCGGCCAGGCGGCGTTCGACCGGATCCGCGCCGCCGTCCCGGACGCCGACCTCGCCCTCCTCCCGCTCGACCTGGCCGACCTCGCCTCGGTGCGCGCCTTCGCCCGGCGCCGGGCGGACGAACCGCTCGACATCCTCGTCAACAACGCGGGCGTCATGGCCCTGCCGAAGCGCACCACGGCCGACGGCTTCGAGATGCAGTTCGGCACCAACCACCTCGGCCACTTCGCGCTGACCGGCCTGCTGCTGCCCGCCCTCCGCGCCGCGCCGGCGCCCCGCGTCGTCACGGTGACCAGCGGCATCGCCTGGACGGGCCGGATCCGCTTCGACGACCTCCAGGCCGAACGCGCCTACCACCCGTGGCTCGCCTACGGGCAGTCCAAGCTCGCGAACCTGCTGTTCACCAAGGAACTGGCGCGGCGCGTCCCCGACGTCACCAGCGTCGCCGCGCATCCGGGCTACGCCGCCACCAACCTCCAGGCGGCCGGGCCGCGCATGGCCGGGCACCGGCTGCGGGAGCGCCTCAACGACGTGGCGAACGCGGTCGTCGCCCAGTCCGCCGCGATGGGCGCCCTGCCGTCCCTGTACGCGGCCGTCGTCCCGGACGTGACGCCCGGCGCCTGCTACGGCCCGCGCCTCCTGCAGTACCGGGGCACCCCGGTGAAGGTCCTCGCGCCGCCGCAGGCCGGGAGCATCGAGACCGCCCGCCGGCTCTGGGAGGAGTCCGAAAAGCTCACCGGCATCGTCTACTAGGTGGACGCTACGGGTAGACCGGGCCCTCGTCGGTCCAGCTGACGCCCTTGTTTCGGCACAGGCAGAACGGGTGGCCGATCGGGTCGGTGTAGACCCGCCAGCCGTAGCCCTCGGCGTTGATGAAGTCCTGCCGCAGCGTCGCGCCGAGGGCGAGGACGCGCCGCTCCTCGGCCTCCACGTCGTCCACCTCGAAGTCGAGGTGGAACTGCTTGGGGTGCTCGGTGTCCGGCCACTGGGGCGCGCGGTAGTCGTCCACCCGGATGAAGGCCAGTTCGATCTCGCCGAACTTGATGCCGGCCCAGCTCTCGTCGCTGCCGTCCTTGACGGGGCGTCCCGTCACCTCGGAGTAGAAGGACGCCAGCTCCAGCGTGTCCGGGCAGTCGATGATGAAGTCGGTGAGTCGCAGCATGCCGCGATTTTGGCACAGGCCCCGCCGCCGAGCCGAACCCGGAGCGCAGGTCAGAGGGGGACGGGGCCCTCGTCGAGGGACCAGTCGAGCGTCGCGGGCAGCGCGCCCTCCATGGTGAGGAGCCAGCGCTTGACCTCGATGCCGCTGCCGCCGCTGTACCCGCCGAGCCCGTTGGACGCCACGACGCGGTGGCAGGGCACGATGACCGGGACCGGGTTGGAGCCCATCACCTGCCCGATGGCCTGCGCGTTCACCCCGGCCCCGGAGCGGTCGCCCAGCCCGCCGTAGGTGATCGTCTTCCCCCACGGGACGCCCTCGTACAGCGCGCCGAGCACCTGGCGCTGCAGCGGGTTGGTGAGCCGCCAGTCGATGGGCACGGTGAACGCGTGCGGGTCGCCGCAGAAGAACGCCTTCAGCTGGAGCAGCGGCTCGGCCAGGCGGGCCGGGTCGTCCACCACGGGCAGGCCCAGCCGGGCCTGGGCCCGTGCGCGGGTGCCGGGCGCGTCCCGCCAGGTCACCATGGCGACGCCGGTCTCGGTCGCGGCGACCAGCAACCGGCCGAGGGCCGTCTCGGCCGCGCCGAACGCCACTGTCTCGGACATGCTCTGCACTCTCCGCGGTGTCGGGGGATCCGCCGCGACCACCGTACGCGGATCCCCCGACATTTCACCTCCCCGGGGACAGGGTCCGCTGGAGGCGGCGCGCCTCCCGGACCAGAGCGCTCGTCCCGCCGCGCTCCGCGATGTCCGCGAGGCCGGCCCACCCTGCCCCGGCGCTGACGTCCACGGTCTCGGCGCAGCGGGCGGCGAGCTGCAGCAGGTCGGCCAGGCCCCGGGGCGCGTCCGCCGTCCTGCGCGTCGCGGCCGCGGTGAGCAGCGGCGGAAGCGCCGCCCGGGCGGTCTCCCAGACCTGCGCGTGCGCGCCCGCGTGGACGGCCTCGGCGAGGACGCCGACGATCCGGGTGAGCCTCACACCGCCCAGGTCCACCAGCGCCGCGATCGTCCGGCCGAGGTCGGCGGCCGGGAGGAGGCCGCGGGACGCCAGGACCAGCAGCGCCTCCAGGGCCGTGGCTCGGCTCGCGGCCTCCTGCGCGGACGCCGCGTAGGCGAGCACGGCG
>NZ_JBFAOF010001071.1:0-2275 GCF_040675125.1 Spirillospora sp. NPDC049652
GCCGAGCCGCTGGAACGGCGCGAACATCCGCTCCTTCACCGTGTCCGGCACGCCCGGCCCCCGGTCGACGACGCGCAGCTCGACCCGGCCGGGGCCGCCGCCGACCCGCAGCTCCCCCGCCGTGAGCAGGACGGTCCCGGTGCCGTGCCGGACGGCGTTCTCGACCACGTTGGCGAGGGCCCGCTCCAGCAGCCCGGGATCGGCGGCGACCGGCGGCAGGGTCTCCGGGACGTCGATCCGGACCCGGTCCCCGGGCACGTTCAGCAGGGCGCGCGGCAGCACCTCGTCCAGCGCGACCGGCCGGATCAGCGGGGTGACGACCCCGGTCTGGAGGCGGCTCATGTCCAGCAGGTTGGCGATGAGGCCGTCCAGGCGGTCGGCGGACTCCTCCACCGAGGCCAGCAGCTCCGCCTCGTCCTCGGGGTCCCATTCGACGTCGGTGGCGCGCAGGCTGCTGACCCCGGCCTTGATCGACGCGAGCGGGGTGCGCAGGTCGTGCGAGACCGCGGCGAGCAGCGCGGTGCGGATCTCGTTGCCCTCCTCCAGCCGCCGGGCGCGGGCCGCCTCCTCGGCCAGCCGACGCCACTCCAGGACCGCTCCGGCCTGGGAGGCGAACGCCGTCAGCACCCGCTGGTCGGACGCGGGCAGCACCCGCCCGGACAGCGCCAGCACCGTCTCCGCGCCCGGCTCCCCGCCGACCTCGGCGGTCGCCTCGGCGGCGTCGGGATGGGCGGCGGCGTCCGGGCCGACCGCGCCGCGCGTCCGCCAGCCGCCGTCGGCGGTGTGCTCCAGCAGCGCGACGGCGCGCACCCCGAACGTCTCGCGGACCCGCTCCAGCAGCGCGGGCAGCGCGTTCTCGCCGCGCAGCACCGAGGTCGCGAGCAGGCTCAGCGTCTCGGCCTCGGCGCCGCTGCGCGCCGCCTGGCGGGTGCGGCGGGCGGCCAGGTCCACCACCGACGACACCGCCACCGCGACGGCGACGAACACCAGCAGGCCGAACGCGTTGCGGGGCTCGGCGATCGTCAGCGTGTGCAGCGGCGGGGTGAAGTACCAGTTCGCGGCCAGGAAGCCGAGGACCGCGGCGAGGATCGCGGGCCACAGGCCGCCGGCCAGCGCGACCAGGACGGTCAGCGCCAGGAAGAGCATCAGGTCGGTGGTCAGGCCCGGCCGGTCCCCGGCGTTTCCGCCCACGTCCAGCACGGCGACCATGACGGGCGGGCCGAGGAGCGCCAGGGCCCACCCGGCGACGCGGCGGCGGACGCTGAGCGGGCTGCCCGCGAGGCTGACCAGCCCGCGCCCCTTCCCGACGTGCTCGTGCGTGACCAGGTGGACGTCGATCTCGGACGACTCGCGCGCGACCGTCGCCCCGACGCCCGGCCCGAACACGAACTGCCAGCCCCGGCGGCGGCTGGAGCCGAGGACGAGCTGCGTCGCGTTCACGCCCCGGGTGAACTCCAGCAGCGCCGTCGCCGGGTCGTCCCCCAGCACCTGGTGGTAGCTGCCGCCGAGGCCCTCCACCAGCACCCGCTGCCGGTCGAGGTCGCGGGCGGAACCGCCGGCGGCCAGCCCGTCCGCGCGGGCCACGTGGACGGCCAGCAGGTCGGCGCGGCCGGCGCGGGCCGCGATCCGGGCGGCACGGCGGATCAGGGTGTCGCCCTCCGGGCCGCCGGTCAGCCCGACCACGATCCGCTCGCGCGCCTCCCACGGCTCGGTGATGCCGTGCTGGTCGCGGTAGCGCTCCAGCGCCTCGTCCACCTTGTCGGCGAGCCAGAGCAGCGCCAGCTCGCGCAGCGCGGTCAGGTTGCCCGGACGGAAGTAGTTGGCGAGGGCCGCGTCGACCCGCTCCGGAGGGTAGACGTTGCCGTGCGCCATCCGGCGGCGCAGCGCCTCCGGCGTCATGTCGATCAGCTCGACCTGGGCGGCGCGGCGCACGACCTCGTCCGGAACGGTCTCGCGCTGCGGGACGCCGGTGATCCGCTCGACGACGTCGTTCATCGACTCCAGGTGCTGGACGTTCACCGTGGAGATCACGTCGATCCCGGCCTCCAGGATCTCCTCGACGTCCTGCCAGCGCTTGGCGTTCCGCGAGCCGGGCACGTTGCTGTGGGCCAGCTCGTCCACCAGGACGACCTGCGGCCGGCGCGCCAGGACGGCGTCGACGTCGAGTTCGGTGAACGCGCGGTCGCGGTAGGTCAGGGTGCGGCGCGGCACCGTCTCCAGGTCGCCGATCTGCTCGGCGGTGCGCGCGCGGCCGTGCGTCTCCACCAGGCCGACG
>NZ_JBFAOF010001072.1:0-2253 GCF_040675125.1 Spirillospora sp. NPDC049652
GGTCGGCCTCGACCCGGCGGCGCATGTCGAGCTCGGCGCGGGCGGACGCGGACAGGGCGCCGAGCATGTCGCGCAGGCCGGGGCCGCGGAGCTTGGCGTTGAGGATGAGCGCGGCGACGACCAGGTCGGCGGACGGGTCGTCCAGGTCGTCGGCGAACCGGCGCAGGGCCTCCGGCATCGGGACGCGGGTGTGCAGCCGGTCCACCAGGAGGCGCAGGGGCTGCTGCAACGCGGGACCGGCGGCGCGCAGGGACGCGGGGATCGCCTGTTCGAGGCCGACCGCGCCCGCGATCGTGTCGCGGAGGGACTCGGTCCACGCGGCGAGCGCCTCCAGGCGGACCATCGCGCGGCGCTCCTCGGCCGCGCCGCCCGCGAGCCCCTTCCACGCCAGGACGAGCGCGGCGGTCCCGGCGGCGGCGACGGCCCAGCGGGTGACGACCAGGACGGCGAGCGCGCTCATCACGGCGACGGCCGTCCTGGTGGTGAGGGTCCGGAGCAGGTCCTCGCGGCTGCGCCGGGGCGCGCCGGGGCGGGCGGGCAGGCCGCGCAGCGCGACGCCGAGCAGCAGCAGCCCGCCACCGGCGACGGCGCCGGCGACGATGGCCAGCAGGACGTCCGAGGAGAACATCACGCACCTCCGCGGACGGCGCCTGGCACGCCCGGCACGCCCGGCACGCCCGGCACGCGCGGTGGCGCGGCGGGCGGCGTGCGCGTCGTGGGAGGCATGGTCACCAGCCCCCGGCGGTCGGGTCGTAGCCGTGCTCGGCGAGCTCGTCGGCGCAGGCGATGGGCGCGGCCGGGTGGGCCTGGCCGTCCGGCGCTAGCGCGAAGACCTCCGACGACAGGACGCGCCCGTCCACGCCGGTGACCTCGCGGACGGACGCCACGTAGCGCCGCAGCCGCCCGCCGGTCGCGTAGTCGTTGCGCTTCTGGATGAAGACGACGAAGTCGATCGCGCCCGCGATGAGCATGTGGGTGGCCTCGACCGGGAGCCGCTCCTCGGACTGGATCGCGTAGGTGGCGACGCGGTTGAAGACCTCCATGGACGAGTTCGCGTGGATGGTCGACAGCGAGCCGTCGTTGCCCTGCGTCATCGCGTTCAGCATGGTGACGATCTCGTCGCCGAGGACCTCGCCGACGATCACGCGGGACGGGTTCATGCGCAGCGAGCGGCGGACGAGCTCGGCCATGGAGATCGCGCCCTGGCCCTCGGAGTTCGGCAGCCGCTGCTCGAAGGCGACCGCGTTCGGGTGCAGCTCGGGGAAGGCGTCCAGGCCGAGTTCGAGGGCGCGCTCGACGGTGATGAGGCGCTCGTGCGGCGGGATCTCGTTGGCGACCGCGCGCAGCAGCGTCGTCTTCCCCGCGTTGGTCGCCCCGGCGATCATGATGTTCTTGCGGGCCAGCACCGCCGCGCGCAGGAACCGCCCGACCTCGGGCGTGAACGTCCCGTTGCCGACCAGGTCGGACAGGAACACCTTGCCGAGCCGGGCGCGCCGGATCGACAGCGCGGGCCGGACGGTCACGTCCATCACGGCCGACAGCCGCGACCCGTCCGGCAGGCGCAGGTCGAGCTGGGGGTTGGCGGTGTCGAACGGGCGCGACGACAGGCCCGAGTAGGCGGCGAGGATCTGGATCAGCTCGACCAGTTCCTCGTCGGTCTCGGCGACCGGCTCGCCCATCACCTCGCGGCCGTCCGCGTAGCCGATGAAGACCCGGTCGCAGCCGTTGATGTCGATGTTCTCGATCTCGGGGTCCTCCAGCAGCGGCTGGAGCCGGCCGACGCCGAACAGCGCCGCGTGCACGCCCGCCGCGAGCGCCTCCTCCTCCTCGGCGTTCGGCGGACGGCGGCCGGAGGTGATCTCGCCGCGCGCGAACTCCTCCAGGACCTGCGAGATCAGCGCGCGGGCGAACTGCCGCTCGTCCTCGCCGGACATCGGCGGCAGCCCGTTGGCGGCGTCCAGCCGGCGCTGCTGCGCGAGCCGGTCGCCGACCTCCTGGCGCAGCCGCTTGACCAGGGCGTGGTCCATCAGAACCTCCCCTCGGCCGGGATCGGCTCGGCGGCCGCCGGGACGCTGTTCACCCGGGTCAGCAGGGTGGCGGCGACTTCGCGGGCGGAGCGGACGAGGAGCGTGCGGTCCAGCCGTCCGCCCCACTGGCCGGACAGCAGCTCGGCACCCTTCGGGTCGAGGGCGAGCCCGCCGAGCACCGAGACCGGCGCGGCCGGGACGCCGCCGCGCGCCTCCAGCCGCTGCC
>NZ_JBFAOF010001073.1:0-2252 GCF_040675125.1 Spirillospora sp. NPDC049652
GTGCCTGACGTGCGCGGGGCTGTTCGCGCTGCTCAGCGGCTGACGCCCGCGTCGCGCCCGGTCGCGGTCCGGCCGTCGGCGTCCTGAGCGGCGGCGTCCTGAGCGTCGGTGTCGGGTTCGGGTTCGTCGGCGGGGTGGCCGGTGGCGCGGCGCAGGTGGGGCGCGGTGGGCGAGTGCGGGTCGTGGAGCAGGTCGGCGGGCGGGCCGGTGAAGGTGAGGCGTCCGCCGCGGGTGCCGCCGCCGGGGCCGATCTCGATGATGTGGTCGGCGTGCGCGATGACGTCCAGGTCGTGCTCGACGGCGATGACGGTGCCGCCGTCGTCGACGATGCGGTCGAGCAGGGCGATGAGGGCGGCGACGTCGTCGCGGTGGAGTCCGGCGGTCGGTTCGTCCAGGACGTACAGGCCGCCGGTGCCGGGGGTGTCCTGGCCGGGGCGGGGGCGTCCGGCGGCGGTGGTGCGGTGGAGGTGGTCGGCGAGTTTGAGGCGCTGGCGTTCGCCGCCGGACAGGGTGGTGAGGGGCCGGCCGAGGGTGAGGTAGCCGAGTCCGGTGCGCCGCAGGGCGGTGAGGCGGGCGTGGATGCCGGGTTCGGGGAACAGGTCGGCGGCGTGGTCGGCGGTCATGGCCATGACCTGGGCGATGGTGTGGCCGCGCAGCGGGTACCGGTCGGTCTCGGGCCGGTAGCGGCTGCCGTGGCAGGTGCGGCAGACGGTGGTGACGGGGTCGAGGAACGCCAGGTCGGTGGTGACCGTCCCGGCGCCGTCGCAGTCGGGGCAGGCGCCGGTGGAGTTGTGGCTGAACCAGCCGGGGTCGACGTCGTGTTCGGCGGCGAACAGGCGGCGCAGCGGGTCCAGCAGGCCGAGGTAGGTGGCGGGGCTGGAGCGGCGGGAGGCGCTGATGGGCGACTGGTCGACGACCACCGCGCCGGGGTGGGCGGCGGGCAGCAGCCGGGCGGCCAGGGTGGTCTTGCCTGCTCCGGCGACGCCGGTGACGCAGGTGAGCACGCCGGTGGGGAACCGGACGGTCGCCGGGTGCAGGTTGTGCGCGGCTGACGCGTCCGGCGTGTTCGGTGCGGCGGGGACGCCGTCGCCGCCGTCGGCGGGCTTGTTCGCGTCGGGGATGTCGAGGGTGAGCCATCCGGTGGGGCGGCGGGGACGGGTGTTCAGCCGGACGGGCCGGGTGAGGGCCCCGGCGGTGGGTGTGCGGGCGGCGCGCAGGGCGGGGACGTCGCCGGTGAACAGCAGCCGTCCGCCGTGGACCCCGGCGCCGGGGCCGAGTTCGATGACGTGGTCGGCGGCGGCGATGACGGCCGGGTCGTGGTCCACGACGATCACGGTGTTGCCGCGGTCGCGCAGGCGGCGCAGCAGTCCGGTGAGGCGGTCCACGTCGGCGGCGTGCAGGCCGGTGCTGGGCTCGTCGAACAGGTAGGTCAGGCCGGTGAGCGTGGACCCGAGATACCGGACGACCTTGACGCGGCGGGCCTCACCGCCCGACAGGGTGCGGGTGGGGCGGCCGAGGGTGAGGTAGCCGAGTCCGGCGTCGGCGAGGCGGCGCAGGCGGGTGACGGCGTGCTCGGTGATCGCGGCGGCGACCGGGCCGGCCTCGGCGGCGATGCCCTCCAGGACGCCGGTGAGGTCGTTGACCTCGACGCGGGTGAGCTCGGGCAGGGTGTGCCCGGCCAGGCGCGCGGCGCGCGCGGCGGCGTTCAGGCGGTCGCCGTGGCAGTCGGGGCAGGCGCCGCGCGTGGTGACGGCGGCGACGGCGCGGCGGTGCGCGGCGGGCTGGTCGGTGATGTCGCGCCGCAGGTACATGCGGTCGAACCGGTCGGCGAGCCCTTCGTAGGTGTTGCCGCGGTCGCCGCCGACACCGCCGTCGCGGCTCACCTTGAAGCCCTTGCCGTGCAGGAGGGTGTGCCACTGATCGGGGGTGTAGTCGCGGAGCGGCAGGTCGGGGTCGAACAGGCCGGAGCGGGCGTGGGTCTGCCATACCCAGCTGCCGACGCCCCACGGCTCGAAGCGGATCGCGCCGTCGTTGAGGGACCGGCCGGTGTCCAGGAGCGCGTCCAGGTCGAGGCGGGTGACAACGCCCAGGCCGTGGCACGCCGGGCACATCCCCTCGGGGTCGTTGAAGGAGAACGCCGACGCCTCCCCGGCGGCGGGCTCGGCGCACCGCGAGTACAGCACGCGCAGCACCGGCAGGATGTCGGTGGCGGTGCCGACGGTGGAGCGGGCGCCGCCGCGCGGCGGCCGGTG
>NZ_JBFAOF010001074.1:0-2248 GCF_040675125.1 Spirillospora sp. NPDC049652
GTGATGCCGACCAGGCCCGCCAGCCGGCGCCGGTGCTCGGCGGGCGGGCCGAACAGTTCCTGGGACGCCTTCGCGCGCTTGAAGTACAGGTGCGCGTCGTGCTCCCAGGTGAAGCCGATGCCGCCGTGCAGCTGGATCGTCTCGGCGGCGACGTGGAAGTAGGCGTCCGAGCAGAACGCCTTGGCGAGCGCGGTCGCCACGGCGAGTTCACCCGGTGTGCCCGTGTCGGCCGCTTCGGCGGCGTTCAGCATCGCCGAGCGCGCCGACTCCACCCGCACGAACATGTCCGCGCAGCGGTGCTTGACGGCCTGGAAGCTCCCGATGGCCCGTCCGAACTGCTTGCGCACCTTGACGTAGTCGACCGTCATTTCGAGCGCCCGTTCGGCGCCGCCGACCTGCTCGGCCGCGAGCAGCGCGACGGCGACGTCTCGTGCGCGCGCGAGGGCGGCGTCCCCGTCGCCCGTGAGGAGCCGCGCGGGTACGCGGTCGAAGTCGAGTCTCGCGAGCTTGCGCGTCTGGTCGAGGGTGGGGAGCGGCGTCCTGGTGAGTCCCGGCGCGTCGCCGTCCACGGCGAAGAGCGCGGTCGTCCCGCCGTGCCGTGCCGCGACGAGGACGAGTTCGGCGATGTGCCCGTCCAGGACGAAGGTCTTCGTGCCGCTGAGGACACCGTCCTCCCAGGACATCGCGGGCGGCGCGGACCAGTGGCCGTCCTCCGTCCACGCGAGGGTCGCGATGGTCGAGCCGTCCGCGACGCCCGGCAGGAGGCGGGTGGCTCCGGCGGCCTGGAGGGCGGGCAGGGCGAGCCCGACCGTGGCGAGGAAGGGGCCGCAGTACAGGACGCGTCCCATCTCCTCGAACACCACCGCCAGCTCGCGCACCCCGAACCCGGAGCCGCCGTGCGCCTCGGGGACGGCGAGCCCCTGCAGCCCCAGCTCGCCGGCCATCCGCCGCCACAGCGCCCGGTCGAGGCCGTCGCGGGTCCCCATCAGCAGGCGCGCCCCCGCCGGCGTGCCGGCGACCGGCGCGTGCTCGGCGAAGAAGCGGCGCAGGGCGCCGCGCAGCTCCCGCAGCTCCTCGGTCTCGACCAGGCCCATCGTCCGCCTCCGGAGGTGTGCGGCCAAACGCTTGCTTGGCAAGCATACGGGTCACTCGATGGACGTGTCGTCCAGGGCCTCCAGCAGGACGCGGAGGGAGGCGTCGAACTGCTCGCGCTGCTCGGGCGTCAGCGCGGACAGCAGCCGCGCCACGTTCGCGACGTGCGGCTCCATCAGCCCGTCGATCAGCTCCAGGCCCCGGGGGGTGAGCTGGATGAACACCGAGCGGCGGTCGGCCGCCTCGCGCACCCGCTCGACCAGGCCCTTGGCCTCCAGCTTGTCGATCCGGTTGGTGATCGCGCCCGAGGTGACCAGGGACGCCTTGAGCAGCGCGCCGGGCGTCAGCCGGTAGGGGGCGCCGGCCCGGCGGAGCGTGGCCAGCATGTCGAACTCGTGGTTCTCCAGGCCGTGCTCGGCGTAGAAATCGCGGTTGGCCTGCTGGAGCCGGTGCCGCAGCCGCGCGAGGCGGCCGTTCACCCCGATCGCCCAGGTGTCCAGGTCGGGGCGCTCGCGCGCCCACTGCTCGAGGATCGCGTCCATCGCGTCGCCCATGGCGGAGGCCTCCCTGTGGCAGTTGTCTCAATGCTAAGAGACTTGACGTTGAAGCTCATCTCTGATGTTATCTCAGCGTTGAGATTATCAAGATGAAGGGGATCGGGCGATGAACTCCACGAAGGCCAGGACCGCCCCGGCGCCGTCTCAGGCTCCGGAGAAGGTGCCCCTACGCCGCTGGCTCGGCGTCGGCGCGATCGCGTCCGGCACCTTCGCGATGGTCACGCTGGAGCAGCTCCCGGTCGGCCTGCTCAGCTCGGTCGGCTCCGACCTGCACGTGTCCGAGGGCGTGGCGGGACTCATGGTGACGGTGCCCGGGCTGGTCGCCTCGGCCGCCGCGCCCCTGCTGCCCGTCGCGATCCGCCGCCTCGACCGGCGGCTCGTCCTGATCGGGCTGATCTCCCTGATGGTCGTGGCGAACCTCCTCACGGCGGTCGCCCCGAACTTCCCGACCCTTCTCGCCGCGCGCTTCGTCGTCGGCATCGGCATCGGCGGCTTCTGGGCGATGGCCGCCGGGATCGCCGTGCGCATGGTCCCGCCCCACGCGGTGCCGAAGGCCACGGCGCTGACGTTCGGCGGCGCGACGGCGGCGAACGTCCTCG
>NZ_JBFAOF010001075.1:0-2244 GCF_040675125.1 Spirillospora sp. NPDC049652
CGTCCACCCTGGTGTGGGGTGTGGCCCACCTGTCCACCGGACGGCGGCGGCTGGGCACGGCCCTGGTCGTCCTCTTCGTCGCGCTCGGGGCCGGGCTGCTCGCCTGGTACCTGATCTACCGGCCGAGCCTGATCCGCCTCGCCGTGCGGCCCGACCTGCTGCAGACCGCGGCCGGCGGCATGCTGCTGGTCGGCCTGTTCTGGCTGTGCGTGATCATCCGCTCGTACCAGATCACCCGTCCGGACCAGATGTCCATCCCGGCGCACGCGGTCGGCGCGGTCGCGGTCGCGGTGCTGTGCTTCGCCGTGGCCGTCCCGGTCTCCTGGGCCGCCCACACCACCTACGTCGCGCGCTCCACGCTGACCAGCATCTTCCACGCGGGCGGCACCGAGGGCGCCAAGCAGATCGACACCAGCGACCCCTGGAACGGGCAGTCCCGGGTGAACGTGCTGCTGCTCGGCAGCGACTCGGCCTACGACCGCGAGGGCACCCGCACCGACTCGATGACGGTCGCCAGCGTGGACACCCACACCGGCGAGACCGTCCTGCTGGGCGTGCCGCGCAACCTGGAGCACTTCCCGATGCCGCCCGGCCCGGCCCGCGACCGCTTCCCCGACGGCTTCACCGGGGACGGCCCGGAGACGCCCGGCCTGCTCAACGAGGTCTTCCAGTACGCCGAGGACCACCCGGACATGGTCCCGGGGGTGGCCAAGAACCACCGCGGCCCGACGCTGCTGAAGCAGACGATCGAGGGCATCCTGCACCAGCGGGTCGACTACTACATCATGGTCGACATGTTCGGCTTCGCCGACATCGTGGACGCGATGGGCGGCGTCAAGGTCAAGATCACCGAGCCGATCCCCTACGGCCGGGACGGGGGGGTGCTGCAGCCCGGCGAGCGCACCCTGCACGGCAAGGAGGCGCTCTGGTATGGGCGCTCGCGCAACGACAGCGACGACTACGCCCGGATGGGCCGGCAGAAGTGCCTGCTGCGGTCCATCGCCCGCCAGGCCGACCCGACGACGGTCCTGACCAGGTTCGACAAGCTGGCCTCGGCGACCAAGCGGGCGATCTCCACCGACATCCCGCAGGAGCTGCTGCCCGACCTGATGAAGCTGTCGGAGAAGGTGAAGGACGGCGCGCAGATCAGCACGCTGGCCTTCGTCCCGCCGCTGATCTCCACCGGGAACCCGGACTTCGCGCTGATCCGGCGGCTGGCCGCCAAGGCGATGACCCCGCCCGCCAGCGCCTCGCCCTCCTCCTCGCCCTCGCCCACGGCCTCCGGGGCGGCCTCCCCGACCGGGCCGGCGACGCCCGCCGGGGCCGCCTCACCGTCGGACGGCCCGACGGGGTCCCCGTCCGGCGACCCAACGGAGACCCCGGGCGGTTCGGACCCGTCCGGCCATGAGACGGCGAAGCCGATCTCCCTCGACTCGCTCTGCCCGTCCTGATCCGGGGCACACTGCCAGTGTGAGGGCGGTGCACCACGTCCGGCGGGTCGTCAACTGGGCGAACCTGTCGACGCCGCTCGGGCTGCTGCTCGTGCGGGTCGGCACCCGGCCCCGCGCGACGCCGGCGCGGGGCCCTGAGGGGCTGCTGCTGGCCGGCGGGTACCGGTTGCCGCTGCCGGTGGCCACCGCCTTCGCCATGGGCAACGTGATCCTGACGCGCGGGGAGGTGGCCGGCCTGACCGGCGACCCGGCGCTGCTGGCGCACGAGGCACGGCACGCGACGCAGTACGCCTGGTGCCTCGGCCCGGTGATGCTGGCGCCGTACCTGGCGTGCGCGGGCGTGTCGCTGGTGTGGTGCGGTGATCCGGCGAGCCACAACCCGTTCGAGCGGCTGGCGGGGCTCGCGGACGGCGGATACGTGCGCCGCCCGCCGCGCCCCCTTTTCCGGCGGCTGTCGAGCGGCCGGTGACGGCGGCGCGCCCGGCAGGGGGGATCATGGTGGTGATGGGTTCGACGAACGTGAGGACATTCGGGTGCCCCAGATCGAGGGCTGTGAGACCTTCCGGGTCGTGATGCCGCGCGCGCGGCGGCCGGAGAGCATCCTGGTCCGGCTGACCGGCGAGGACGGCGCGGTGGGCTGGGGCGAGCTCGCGGTGCCCGAGGAGGCGGCGGGCGCGGGCCCGGCATGGGCCGACATCGCCGAGCGGATGGCGCCCGCGCTGATCGGACTGCCCTGGGACCGCCCGGAGGACGTCTGGGCGGTCGCCGACCTCGGCACCAGCGGCGCCGCGGC
>NZ_JBFAOF010001076.1:0-2244 GCF_040675125.1 Spirillospora sp. NPDC049652
CTCGGCGAGCACGTCCACGACGGTGCGGGCGTCGGCCTCCAGGCCGCCGTACCGGGCGGGCAGCCGCAGCCGGAAGAACCCGGCCTCGGACAGGGCCCGCACGGTGTCGTCGTGCAGCCGCCGGTGCTCGTCGTTCCAGGCCGCGCGGTCCGCGAGCGCCGGCGCCAGCGCGGCCGCGGCGGCGACCAGGTCGGCGCGCGCGGCGGGGCCGGCCGCGCCCGTCGCGTGGTCGGTCGAAGGTGCGATCGTCACCCTGTCCTCCTTCGAAGAAAACGGCGTGGTCCGTTCCGAATCCTGCGCGCCGGACGGGCTGACCCGCATCCGCTGGATTGCCTTTCGGGGACACCGCCCCGCAATCCCGGATATTGTCCGGCGCGGACCTGGATGGGAGTTTGGGAAATCGCACGGCAATGGCCGCCGATAATGGCGCAGAATGAGGGAGTCGAAGTGTCAGAGAGTCCGTCCGCCACCAGGTCCCGCCCCTCCCCCGCCGACCAGAAGGCCGTCGCCGGGCTGCCCGCCCGGCTGGTCGAGGTCTGGGCCGCGCACGACGCCGACGGCTTCGGCGAGCTGTTCACCGCGGACGGCACGCTGGTGCTGCCCGGCGTGTTCGTCTCCGGCCGCGACGAGATCGCCGCGTTCATGCGGAACGCCTTCGCCGGCCCCTACAAGGGGACCCGGGTGACCGGCGCGCCGGTCAACGTGCGGTTCCTCGCCCCGGACGTCGCGCTGCTCATCACCGAGGGCGGCGTGATCGCGGCCGGCCGCAGCGAGCTGGCCGACGAGGACGCGATCCGCGCCTCCTGGCTCACCGTCCGGACCGACGGCGGCTGGCGGCTCGCCGCCTACCAGAACAGCCCGCGTGATGCGCGCTGAGGGCCGCGTGGGCGAGCGGGCGGTCGTGCTCGGCGGCAGCATGGCGGGGCTGCTCGCGGCCCGCGTGCTGGCCGAGGCGTACGCCGAGGTGCTGATCGTCGACCGGGACCGGCTGACCGGGGTCACCACGGCCCGGCGCGGCGTCCCGCAGGGCCGGCACGTGCACGGCCTGCTCGCCCGCGGGCAGCAGATCCTGGACGAGCTGTTCCCCGGCTTCACCGAGCGCGCGATCGAGGCGGGGGTGCCGACCGGCGACCTCGGCGAGCTGCGCTGGTACTTCAACGGGCGGCGCACCCGGCCGGCGTCGACCGGGCTGATCTGCGTGTCCGCGGACCGGCCCGTCCTGGAGAGCCTGGTGCGCGCGTCGGTCGCCGAGTGGAAGAACGTCGCGTTCGCCGAGGAGACCGACATCCTCGAACTGCTCACCGAGGACGGCGACGCGCGGGTCACCGGCGTCCGCGTCCAGGGCCGCGCGGACGGCTCCGCGCCCCGCGACGTCCCGGCCGACCTGGTCGTGGACGCCACCGGGCGCGGCTCCCGGACGCCCGCCTGGCTGGCCGAGCACGGCTACTCCCGGCCGCCCGAGCAGCGGATCAAGATCGACCTCACCTACACCACGCGGCACTACCGGCTGCGGGACGAGTCGATCCTGAACGGCGACCTGTCCATCAACCCGGTGTCCACGCCGTCGCACCCGCGCGGCGCGTTCTTCTCCCGGATCGACGGCGGGCGCTGCATCGTGTCGCTCACCGGCGTGCTCGGCGACGCCGCGCCCACCGACCCGGACGGCTTCCTCGCCTGGGCCGGGTCGCTGGCGGTGCCGGACGTGCTCGACGTGATCAAGGACGCCGAGCCGCTGGACGACCCGGTGTCGTTCACCTACCCGGCCAGCGTCCGCCGCCACTACGAGCAGCTGGAGCGGTTCCCGGACCGGCTGCTGGTCATGGGCGACGCGTTCTGCAGCTTCAACCCCGTCTACGGCCAGGGCATGACGGTGGCCGCGCTGGAGGCGCTCACCCTGCGCGCCCACCTGGAGCGCGGCGTCCCCGAACCGCTGCCGTTCCTGAAGGACGTGGCCGGCGTGGTCGAGGCGCCGTGGCAGATCTCGGCCGGCGGGGACCTGGCGTTCCCGCAGGTCGAGGGCGTGCGTCCGCCCGAGGTGGAGATGATGAACGCCTACATGGGGCTGCTCCAGTCCGCGATGACCCGCGACCCCGCGGTGACCCGCGCGTTCATGCGGGTGGCCGGACTGGTCGACCCCGCGCCCGCCCTGATGAGCCCGGAGATGATCTACCGCGTGCTCAAGAACGGCACCCCGCCCGCGCCCGCCCCGGCGGCCTGACCGCCCCGCGGCCGGGGGCCTCCATC
>NZ_JBFAOF010001077.1:0-2240 GCF_040675125.1 Spirillospora sp. NPDC049652
CGGCGTCGGGCCGGGCTCGATCTGCACCACCCGCGTGGTCGCCGGGGTCGGCGTCCCGCAGGTCACCGCGATCTACGAGGCCGCCCGGGCGGCCAAGGAGGCCGGCGTCCCGGTGATCGGCGACGGCGGCATCCAGTACTCCGGCGACATCGCCAAGGCGATCGTCGCGGGCGCCGACACGGTCATGCTCGGCAGCCTGCTCGCGGGCATCGAGGAGTCGCCCGGCGAGCTGATCTTCGTGCACGGCAAGCAGTACAAGTCGTACCGCGGCATGGGCTCGCTCGGCGCGATGCGCAACCGCGAGCGCGGCGGCTCCTTCTCCAAGGACCGCTACGCCCAGGCGGACGTGTCGGCGGAGGAGAAGCTGATCCCCGAGGGCGTCGAAGGCCAGGTGCCCTACCGCGGCCCTCTCGCGAGCGTCGCGCACCAGCTCGTCGGCGGCCTGCACCAGTCGATGTGGTACGCGGGCGCCCGCACCATCCCCGAGCTCCAGGAGAGCGGCCAGCTCATGCGCATCTCCAGCGCGGGTCTGCGGGAGAGCCACCCGCACGACATCCAGATGACGGTCGAGGCCCCGAACTACCAGGGCCGCTGACCGACGGTAGTCTCTCGGGCGTGTTCTCCGGTCTGGCGGGGAATGCCGTAGATCATGGCGTCCGCCGCCGCCGCGCGTGCGGTGACCGCGGAGGGCGCCGCGTAGCGACATCACGACGACTGGGGAAAAGGAACCGCTGTGGCTGCTGAGGTGGAGATCGGCCGGGGGAAGAGCGGCCGCCGGGCCTACGCGTTCGACGAGATCGGGATCGTGCCGTCCCGGCGGACGCGCGACCCCGAGGAGGTCAGCGTCGCCTGGCAGATCGACGCCTACCGGTTCGAGATGCCGCTGGTCGTCGCGCCGATGGACAGCGTGGTCTCGCCCGCGACGGCGATCGCGGTCGGCCGCCTCGGCGGCCTCGCGGTGCTCGACCTCGAGGGCCTGTGGACCCGGTACGAGAACCCCGAGCCGCTGCTGGCCGAGATCGCCTCGCTGGACGACGTCCGCGCGACCCGGCGGCTGCAGGAGATCTACTCGGCTCCGATCAAGGAGGAGCTGATCGGCCGCCGGATCGCCGAGGTCCGGGAGGCGGGCGTGACGGTCGCGGCGCGGCTGTCCCCGCAGCGCACGGCCCAGTTCCACAAGGCCGTCATCGACGCCGGGGTCGACCTGTTCGTGATCCGCGGCACCACGGTCTCGGCCGAGCACGTGTCCGGCCGCGCCGAGCCGCTGAACCTCAAGCAGTTCATCTACGACCTGGACGTCCCGGTCATCGTCGGCGGCTGCTCCACCTACACCGCCGCGCTGCACCTGATGCGGACCGGCGCGGCGGGCGTGCTCGTCGGCTTCGGCGGCGGGTCGGGCCACACCACCCGCACGGTGCTGGGCGTGGCCGTCCCGATGGCGACCGCGGTGGCCGACGTCGCCGCCGCGCGCCGCGACTACATGGACGAGTCCGGCGGCCGCTACGTGCACGTCATCGCCGACGGCGGCATGACCAACTCGGGCGAGATCGCCAAGGCGTTCGCCTGCGGCTCGGACGCCGTGATGGTCGGCTCCCCGTTCGCCCGCTCCACCGAGTCCCCGGGCCGGGGCTACCACTGGGGCTCCGAGGCGCACCACGGCGACGTCCCGCGCGGCACCCGCCTCGACCTGGGCTCGATCGGGACCCTGGAGCAGATCCTGTACGGCCCGTCCCACGTCGCGGACGGCTCGATGAACCTGATCGGCGCCCTCCGCCGCTCGATGGCCACGGCGGGCTACACCGAGCTGAAGGACTTCCAGCGCGTCCAGGTGGTCGTCGCCCCGCACGGCCACTGACCTTCGGCAGCCGCTCTCCGCGGTCGCTGATCCACCCTGACGAACGGCCTCGCCCCTGGTGGGCGGGGCCGTTCGTGCGTCACCGGGTGCGTTGGTGCGGCGTGTGGGCGTCGGGGGCGGCAGGGGACCCCGCCGAACCCGCCGCCGTGCCCGCTGCTGTCGTGGACGAGTCGGCCGGGGCGTTGGCCTTTCGTGCGGGCGAGCTGGGCGTGGGGGTGGGCGAGCCCGTGACCTGCACGGACGAGTTGGCCGTCGTGCTGGAGGCGGGAGCCTCCGGGGCCGGCGCGCCGCCGCCCGCTCGCGGGGGCACCGGGCGCGCGGCGGGGGCCTTGGGCGGGTGCTGGGCGTTCGCGCCGCGGGGAGCCGTGCCGCCGCTCCGGGGCCG
>NZ_JBFAOF010001078.1:0-2228 GCF_040675125.1 Spirillospora sp. NPDC049652
CGATCACCACGCGGCTGAACGGCGAGGTGAAGCAGGACGCCCGCACCTCCCAGCTCACCCACGACATCCCGGCGCTCGTGGACGCGGGGCGAAGCGACCACAGCAGGGCGGCGGCTCCGGTCACGAAGGGAGCGGCGACGCTGGTGCCCGACATGCGGGCGTGCCCGCCACGCGGAGCTGTGCTGACGATGTCCAGGCCTGGGGCCAGGAGTCCGCGCCGGCCGATCCCGATGCCGAGGTTCGACGGGCTTCGCGGCCGTCCTCGCGTGTCGCACGCCGCGACCGGGACGAGCCACGGATGCGCCATCAGCGGGGCCGGTCCTATGCGGCCGTGGTTTCCCGCCGCGGCGACGACCACGACTCCGCGGTCCCTGGCGTGGTCGATCGCCGCGTCGAAGGCGGGGCTCCGCTGGAGGACGGGAGCGGCGAGGCCCAGGCTGATGTTGATGACGCGGGCGCCGGCGGCCAGGCAGTCCTCCACCGCTGCGGCGAGGGTCGTGGGCGTGGTCTCGGGACAAACCTGGCCAGGAACCGGTTCGCAGAGCACCGGCCGGGACAGGAACGTGCATCCCGGGCAGATCGCGGGCGCGACGCCTCCTCGGGCCGCCGCGAGCATGCCCAGGACGAACGTGCCGTGCAGGCATGCCGGGCTCGTCGGCGACCGGCACGGTGACGACGCGATCGGCGGAAGGTCGGGATGGCCGCCGTCGGCGGGGCCGTCGATGACGGCGACGGTGACCGCGGGGTCGCCTTCACTGTCGGCCATGAGCGTGTCGAGGCCGGTCAGACCGAGGCTGCGCGCGTTCGTCCCGCCGAGGTCGGCCGCCTGCGTCAAGGCTCTCGTTCCTTCACTCGTTCACGGGGCCGTCAGGTCGCGAGGCAGGCGCTCAGGCAGTCGGTCTGGGAGACGCCCGCGCAGCGGCGCCAGCAGTCCAGGTCGGCGCCGCATTGGACGCCGCATCGAATCGCGGCGTCGGGGCCGACGCAGGACGACAGGCAGGACAGGCTCGCCATCGGCGCCACCCCGCCTCCGGCCGGGAGCGCTGCCGCGCTCGTGACGTATGTGCCGAGGGACGGGCCGAGCGCGTGTTCGGCCGTGAGCTTGGGAAGGTTCATGGCACCTCCGCTGCCGTCGCCGTTTTGCGGACGAGCGTGACCAGGTCGGCGATCATCCAGGCCGGTTCGGTGCCTGGTCCGCCGTCGCCAAGCCGCATGTGGTTGCCCGAAGGCGGCTGGTACCGGACGGGGAGGACCGCCGGACCGGGGTCGGCGTAGTCGAACGCGGTGGTCCCGTAGCCCTCGTCCATGCGCCAGTCGCCCGCCAGCGACTGCCGCCCGCCGCCCTTGGGCCCGATCGGGGCGTCGTACATGTGGGCGGCGGCCGCCGCCGGGCTCAGCGCGACCGTCCACAGCCGCATGCGGGCGACCATCCCGGTGAGGGGGCCGAGGTCGGGCAGCCCCTCGGGGTACTGCGCGGTCGGCAGGTCGCCGACGGTCAGCAGCCGGTCCTCCACGGCCGGGCGGCGGCGGGGCGCGGACGGTGGCGCCGCGTCCGCCCCGGGCCGGTCACAGGATGAGCCGCCAGGTGGGGCGGGGCGGGCCTGGTCTTCGAAACACAGCCTAGGGTGGGGGGACATGACCGGTGAGAGGGAGACGGCCGTGACCGGCCGGCAGAGCTGGCGGAGCCGCGGCGGCGGCCGCGTGCGCGGCGCGGTCCTCTGGGACGTGCTGCGCGAGGTGCTCGCCCGCGTGTCCGGGCAGGGCCCGTGCGACGTGGTGGACGTCGGCGGCGGCACCGGCGGTTTCGCCGTCCCGCTGGCCGAACTCGGCCACCGGGTGACCGTGGTGGACGCCAGCCCCGACGCGCTCGCCGCGCTGGAGCGGCGCGCCGCCGAGGCGGGCGTGAGCGTCCGCGCGCTGCAGGGCGACGCGGTCGACCTGCCGCAGGTGCTCGGCGAGTCCTCCGCCGACCTGGTGCTGTGCCACAGCGTCCTGGAGTTCGTGGACGACCCCGCCGCCGCGATGCACGCCCTGACCCGGATCGTCCGGCCCGGCGGCGCGGTGAGCGTGCTGGTCGCGGGCCAGGTCGCCGCGGCCCTGCACCGGGCCGCCGCCGGCCGCTTCGACGACGCCCGGCGCGTCCTGGAGGACCCGGACGGCCGCTGGGGCGAGCACGACCGGATGCCGCGCCGCTTCACCCGCGAGACGCTCACCGAGCTGGCCGTCGG
>NZ_JBFAOF010001079.1:0-2186 GCF_040675125.1 Spirillospora sp. NPDC049652
CGTGCCGGGAGCGCCCCAGCGTGGGCGACGGGTGGTGGTTTTGGGGCCCGTGTGACGTGGTCGGCCTCGGCGAGCGGCACGCCACCCGGGCCCCAGAACCACATCCGGTCGCCGTCGCTGGGGCGCTCCCGGCACGCGACGAGCATCCCCACGTCCGGCCGAGCCGGATCGGACACGAGGATGCCCGTCTCGGCCTTCTCTGCGCGGAGCCGCTGCCCGCGCAGACAGGCGCCCAGCGCGGCGAGATGCGCCCGCGCGGGGCTCGATCGGAGCACCCCATAGGCCGCGGGCTCCACGGGGCCCTTAAGTTCTGTCACGGGTCGGACCTCCTGCATCCGATCAAGGTCCCGGCTCTCCCGCTGGTCGCACAGCGGGCCGGGGCCGTTACAGGCTGTGAGGGCGTCGCGCCTACGCCAACGAGTGAAACGCCATGTACACGCAGTGCGATAGGCGGATACTGCGGATAGACAGGCGGACCCCCGAGTGTCCGCTTCGGACGATCCGGCGAATGGTGCACGCGGATGACCGACGAACGCCCGACCTGGGCTGCGCGTCTCGTGTCCGAGCGCGAGCAGCGCGGGTGGAACAAGCGCGAGATGGCCAGGCGGCTTTTCCTGGCCGCCAAAATCCCAAGCGGAAATGTCGATTCGCTGGCACGGCAGATCCGTGGCTACGAGGCCGGCGAGCACTTCCCCCGGGACTGGACTGAGCACTACGCCGATGCCTTCGGCCTCGGCTCCGCCGACCTGTTCAGCGGAGCCGAGCAGGCACAGCCACCTGGAGTCGTGAATTCCGCCATTGCCGAAGTCCTGGAGATGGCTGCGTCACTGGAGCAGTCAGACATCGGAGACGGCGAGCTGCACTATCTCGAACTGGCCACGCGCCGCCTCACCCACGACTACGCACGCCAGCCGCCGCTGACGGTGCTTGCAGAGGCTCATAGCCTTCAGCGAAGAATCACCACCATCCTGAGCGAGCAACAGCTTCGCCTGGCTCAACGACGCGAGCTTCTGACGACCTCGGCCGAACTGTTCGCACTGATCAACCTCCTTGCCGGGGACGTCGGCCGCTACCGGGACGCCGACGCCTACGGATACGCCGCCTGGACCTGCGCCCACGAAGCCGACTCCGACGCCGCTCGGGCTCTCGTGCTCTGCGCCCAGACCAAGACAGCCCGCTGGGAAGGCCGCTCCCGGGAGGCCGCAGAGCTGGCACGGCGCGGGTATGAGCTGGCCCCGACGTCGGCTCGCGGACGCGTCCTGCTGGCCGTCTCCGAAGCGACCGCGCATCAGTCCCGCGGCGACATCGTCGGCGCTCGTGATGCGCTGCTGCTCGCCGAGCGGGCACGCGAGGTCGGTGACGTTGCCGACCAGACCGCCGACGCCTGGAGCTGCGGCCGGGCCCGGCAGCACGCCTATGCCCTGCAGGTCGGCCTAGGCGCCCGCGAGCCCTTCGCGATGCTCGCTTCCGCCGAGGCGGCGGATGACGCTTGGGCCGAGGGAGACGAGTGGGTCTACGGGACGTGGGCGCAGGTACGCATTGGCGCAGCGCTCGCCCATGTAATGACGGGAGATCCCAACGGCGCGGAGTTTGAGCTAGAACCGGTGTTCGACCTGGAAGACCAGTTCCGGGTGGTGACCATCGTGGGCCGGATGGGCGAGGTCCGGCAACGCCTGGCCCACAGCCGCTATAAGGGCGACCGCCGCGCCGAAGCGCTACGCGAACGCATCCGGCTCTTCCAGGCAGGGTCACTGGAGCACAAGGCCGTAGGCGCTTCGGAGGAATCGTGAGTCCACTGCCCGATCGCATGACCGATCACTGGTGGTGGCGTCCAGGCGTGCGGCCCGGCCGTCGTCTGCTGGTCTGGCACATCCTCCTTGATGACCAACCGGACGCCCGCGCGCTGGTCGCCCAATGCCAAAGCCTCCTGAAGGGTGTCGACGGGCTCGACCTGGTGCCCGAGGAATGGCTCCACATGACGACCCAGATCGTGGGATTCGCTGACGAGATCCCTGGCGCGGAGGTGGCCGCCATGACCGCGGCGGTCCGGGCGCGGCTGGATTGCCTTGCCCCGATCAGCATCGACTTGGGGCGGCTGTGGCTCCACAGTGAGGCCGTGATGCTCGGTGCGCGGCCAGGCCGCGCTCTCGACCCCGTCCGGCGGGCCGTGCGCGCAGCGGTCGCCG
>NZ_JBFAOF010001080.1:0-2227 GCF_040675125.1 Spirillospora sp. NPDC049652
GAAGTCGGGCAGGTCGGCCGGGAGCTGCGCGGGCTGCGCGGCTTCGTACGGCCGGGCGGCCGGCGGTGCGGGCGGCACGTCGGTGCGTGGGAGTTCGGCGGGTGGGAGGTCGGCGGGCTGGAGGTGGGCGGGCAGGGCGTCGGCGGGTAGAGCTCTGGCGGGCGGCGCGTCGGACATGGCGATCCCCTCGTTCCCCTTAGCCGTTATTTTGCATGTCGGTCACGTCTGCGACGGAAGGGACCAGATGGGCGATGGTCCGCGGTTCGCGGTGCTCGGGCCGGTACGCGGATGGCGCGCGGACGCCGAGCTGGACCTCGGCGCTCCGCAGCAGCGCGCGATGCTGGCGTTCCTGCTGCTGCAGGAGGGACGGGCCGCCGCGGCGCAGACGATCGTGGAGGCGCTGTGGGGCGAGCGTCCGCCGGACCGGGCGCGCGGCGCGATCCGGACGTACGCGTCGCGGCTGCGTTCGGCCGTCGAGTCCGACCGGACGCGGCCCGAGGTGCTGGTGACCGCCGGGGACGGGTACCGGCTCGTCCTGCCCGGCGGCGCGCTGGACGCCACGCTGTTCCGGGCGGGGCTCGCGGCCGCCGACCGCGCGCGGGCGTCCGGCGACCTCGCCGCCGCGCGCCGCCTGGTGGTGGACGCGCTGGCGCTCTGGACGGGTGATCCGCTGGACGGCCTGCCGGGCCCGTTCGCGCGGGCTCAGCGCGCGCGGTTCACCGAGTGGCGGCTCGTCGCGTCCCAGACCCGGTTCGAGCTTGACCTCGCGCTCGGGAGGCACGAGGAGGCCGTCGCGGAACTGGCGGTCCTCGCCGCCGGGCATCCGCTGCGCGAGGCGTTCCAGCGCCTGCTGATGCTCGCGCTGCACCGTTCCGGGCGGCGGGCAGAGGCGATCGAGGTGTTCGAGCGGTCGCGGTCGCTGCTGGACGCCGAACTCGGCCTCGATCCCGATCCGGACCTGGTCGAGCTGCGCCGCGTCATCGCGGAGGGACGCGCTCCAACAGCGACCTCAGCGTCCGCATCGGCGGCTGCGCAGTTGCCGACCGACCTCATCGACTTCACCGGCCGGGACGAGCAGGTCTCCGCCCTCGTCCGCGTCCTGTCGGCGGGGCCCGCGGTGGCCGTGGTCCACGGGCCGGTCGGGGTCGGGAAGTCGGCGCTCGCCGTGCACGTCGCCCACCTGGTCCGGGACGCGTACCCGGACGGCCAGTTGTACGCCGACCTGCGGCGCAGCGATCCCGACGCGCTGCTCCTGGACTTCCTGCGCACGCTCGGCGTCGCGACCGGAGCCGTTCCCGGCCCTTCCGAGCGGACCGCGCTGCTGCGCTCCGTGCTGAACGGCCGCCGGATGCTGGTCGTCCTGGACAACGCGCCGGACGCCCGAACGGTGCATTCGCTGCTGCCCGGCGGAGAATGCTCGGTGCTGGTCACCTGCCGGGGCCGTCCGGCCTGCGTCCCGGACGCGGTCGAGCTCACCGAGTTCTCCGAACGCGAGGCCGCCGCGCTCTTCGCACGCGTCGCGGGCCCCGAGCGCGTCGCGGCGGATCCGGACGCCGTCGCGGAGGCCGTCGCCTTGTGCGGGCGGCTCCCGCTGGCCGTCCGGATCATCGCCGCGCGGCTGGCGTCCCGGCCCGGCTGGACGGCCGGGTCCCTCGCCCGCCGCCTCGCGGACGAGCGCCGCCGGCTCGCCGAGTTGAAGGTCGGCACGCTCGACGCCGAGGCGGTCTTCGCCCGCGAACACGCGCGACTCGACGCCGACCAGGCCGCGGCCTTCCGCCTTCTGGCGCGCGTCCTGCCGCCGTCCTTCTCAGCCGAAGCCGCCGCCGAAGCGCTGGAGCGTCCGCGGGCGGAGGCCGAGGCTGTGCTCTCAGCCCTGGCCGGTTCCGGCCTGCTCGCCTCCCCGGAGCCCGGCCGGTTCCGGTACCCCGACCTGCTCCACCTCTACGCCCGCCGCCTGCCCTAGCGGGCGGAGGTACCGGTCGGGCTGGGCAGTCCGCCACTGGGCAGTCCGTCGTCGGAGAGCCCACCGCCCGGCACGCCACCGCTCGGCAGGCCACCGCTCGGCAGATCGCCGGGGGCCAGGAGCGCCCGGACGTCGTCGGCCTCGGCCGTTCCGAGGTCGTCGAAGGCGGCCAGCGCCGTGCGCCACTCGCGCCGGGCGCGGTCCGTCTCGCCGAGCGCGGCCCACGCGCGGCCGAGGACGACCCGGGTGCGCGCCTGCTGCCAG
>NZ_JBFAOF010001081.1:0-2226 GCF_040675125.1 Spirillospora sp. NPDC049652
CGCGCGACGCTCGCGGCGCTGCGCGAGCACGCGGCCGAGGTGCGGTACCACCCGGTGGACGTCCGCGACCCGCAGGCCGTCCGGGCCGTCGTGGAGGACGTCTACCACCGGTACGGCCGCCTCGACGGCGTCGTGCACGGCGCGGGCCTGGTGGAGGACCGGCTCGTCCGCGACAAGACGCCCGAGTCGTTCGGCCGCGTGTACCGGACCAAGGTGGACGGCGCGTCCGCGCTCGCCGCCGCCGTCCGCTCCGACCTGCGGTTCTTCGTGGTGTTCGGCAGCGTCGTCGGCGTGTACGGGAACCGCGGGCAGGCCGACTACGCCGCCGCGAACGACGCCTGCGACACCCTCGCGCGCGTCTGGCGGACGCGGCTGGGCGGCCGGGTCCTGGTCGCCGACTGGGGTCCGTGGGCGGGAGGCGGCATGGTCTCGCCGGACCTGGCCCGCGAGTACGCCCGGCGCGGCGTCGGCCTCGTGGACCCCGACGCCGCCGTCGCCGCGCTGCTGCACGAGATCGTCGCCGGGGAGGAGCCGCAGGTGGTGCTCGCCGGCGACGTCGCCGACCCGGCCGGCCTCCCCGGCGGCGAGGACGGCGCGCCCGGCCGGACGGCCGCCGGGACGACCCCGTGACGTTCTCCGCGACGCCGTCCCGGCCGATGAGCGGATCCGGGGTCGGCGGCGAGCCGATCGCGATAGTCGGGCTCGGGGCGGTGTACCCCGGCGCGGGCTCGGCGGCGGAGCTGTGGGCGAACATCCGGGCCGGCGTGGACGCGATCACCGACGTCCCGCCGCACCGCTGGGACCCCGCCGTCTACCACGATCCGGACGCCTTCCACGGGCCCCCGCGCGCCGACCGGTTCTACTGCCGGCGCGGCGGGTTCGTGGACGGCCTCGCCACCGCCGACCCGGCCCGCTTCGGGATCATGCCGGCGGCGGCGTCCGGCATCGAGCCGGACCAGCTGCTCGCGCTGCGCACCACCGCCGAGGCGATCGCGGACGCGGGCGGCGACGAGCGGCTGCCGGCCCGCGACCGGATCGGCGTGGTGCTCGGCCGGGGCGGCCACATCGGTCCCGCGACGGCCCGGTCCGACCAGCGGATCACCGCGTTCCACCAGGTCGAGGCCGTCCTGACCGAGCTGCTGCCGGACCTGCCCGCGGACCGCCTGGAACAGATCCGCGACGCCTTTCAGACCAGGCTCGGCGGCTCCAGCGCACCGGACACCTCCCCGGACGCGGTGGCGGGCATCGTTCCGAGCTTCGCGGCGTCCCGCGTCGCGAACCGGTTCGACCTGCGCGGTCCCGCCTACACGATCGACGCGGCGTGCGCCTCGGCGCTGCTCGCGGTCGAGCACGCGGTGCGGGCGCTGCGTTCGGGGCAGTGCGACGCGGTGCTCGCCGGGGCCGTCCACCACTCCCACCACGTCACGCTGTGGAGCGTTCTCACCCGGCTCAGGGCGCTGTCGCCGACCGGGATGATCCGCCCGCTGGACCGCGCCGCCGACGGCACGCTCCTGTCGGAGGGCACCGGCATGGCGCTGCTGAAGCGGCTGCCGGACGCGCTCCGCTCGGGCGACAAGGTCTACGCGGTGATCCGCGGTGCCGGGTCGTCCAGCGACGGCCGCGCGGCCGGGCTGCTGAGCCCGCAGGTGGACGGCCAGGTCCTCGCCCTCGAACGCGCCTGGGCCGACGCCGGGCTCGACCCGTCCGCGCCGGAGGCGGCCGGGCTCGTCGAGGCGCACGGCACCGGCTCCCCGGCGGGGGACGCGGCGGAACTGGCCGCGCTGCGCCGGGTCTTCGGCGACCGCGGGGCCCCGCTGCACGTCGGCACGGTCAAGTCGATGATCGGGCACGCGATGGCCGCCGCCGGGACGGCCGGGCTGATCAAGGCCGCGTGCGCGCTGCACGACGCCGTCCTGCCGCCGACGCTGCACGTCACCGAACCCCATCAGGCGATGGCCGGGACGCGGCTGACGCCCGTCCGCGAGACCGCCGGGTGGGAGCGTCCGGCCCACGGGCCCCGCCGCGCGGTCGTCAACGCCTTCGGGTTCGGCGGGATCAACGCGCACCTCGTCCTGGAGGAGGCCCCGGCGGCGTCCGGCGCGCACCTCGGGCCGCTGCGCCCGCGCGGCCACGACGGGAAGCGCGCGGACGGAGCCGTCGGCGAACCCGTCCGCGGGCACCTGAGCGGAGACCGCGGCGGACCGGCGGGCGAACGGGTCCTGAGGC
>NZ_JBFAOF010001082.1:0-2223 GCF_040675125.1 Spirillospora sp. NPDC049652
GTCCGAGAACGTCGTCACCTGCACGTCGCTGTCCAAGATGTACGCCCTGGTCGCATAGCCCGGGTGGCCGCTCAGCGTGGCCGCCGTGGCCGGTGCGAAGTACGCGGCGGAGTGGCCTGCGCCGACGAGGCCGGTGACCTGGTAGGCGGCCGGCGCCCCGTCCGCCTGGAGCCGGATCGTCCGGCCGACCTTCGCTCCGGCCGCGGCGGGCAGCACGACCTCGTCGGAGGCCTGCGGGGCCCGCCCTTCGGCCAGCGTGACGGGCCCGAGGACCGCCGCGTCCCAGCCGTGCCCGGACAGCGGGACGCCGCCGGCCGTCACGAGCGGGAACGACACGTCCGGCACGACCGCGCGGACACCCGGAACCTGCCGGAGCCGGTCGGCGGCCGCCACCGGGATGTGCGGCAGCTCGGTCCTGGGCCGGTACTGCATCTTGGGGTCGGACCCCGGCGACTTGGTCTTGAGCCCGACGCGTCCCGGGGCGGTGACGACCGCCCGCGCGGCGCCGTACCGCTCGGTCGGGGCGTGGGCGCGCAGTGCGGACTCCAGCAGCACCCCGAACGCCCCGACCAGCACGGTCGCGAGCAGCAGGGTCACGAAGACGCCCAGGGACGCGCCCTGGAAGTCGGAGCGGCGGGGCCTCACGCGGGCACCCCGTCCCAGCGGGCCAGCACGGACGCGACGGTCGGGGAGGCGAGCTCCTCCACGATCCGGCCGCCGTCCAGGAACAGCACCGAGTCGGCCCATGACGCGGCGACCGGGTCGTGGGTGACCAGGACGACGGTCTGGCCGGCCACGTCCACCGCCTCGCGCATCAGGCGCAGCATCTCGCGGGCCGTGCGCGGGTCGAGCGCCCCGGTCGGCTCGTCGGCGAACACGACCTCGGGGTCGGTCACCAGGGCGCGGGCGAGCGCCACGCGCTGCTGCTGCCCGCCGGACAGCTCGCTCGGCCGGTGCCGCATCCGGTCGGCCAGGCCCACCCGGGCCAGCACCGAGGCGATGCGGTCCCGGTCCACCTGGCGGCCGCCGAGCCGCAGCGGCAGCGCGACGTTCTCCTCCACGTCCATGGAGGGGATGAGGTTGAAGGACTGGAAGACGAACCCGACCCGCTCGCGCCGCAGCCGGGTCAGCGCGGCCTCCCGCAGCCGCCCGAGCTCGGTGTCGCCGATCCACACCGCGCCGGCCGTCGGGCGGTCCAGCCCGGACGCGCAGTGCAGGAAGGTGCTCTTCCCCGAGCCCGAGGGGCCCATCACGGCGGTGAAACCGCCCCGGGGGAACGCCCACGAGACGCCGTCGAGCGCCTTCATGGGGCCGTAGGCCTTGGTCACCGTGTCGAGGCGCACCGCCGGCGGGGCGGGCGTCCTGGTCATCGCGCTGTTCACGTCATCGACGCTACGGAGAAGACGATCTCCGGCCATCCGGGCGGGCCCCCGAATGGAGGGTGTAGCCAGCTACACCATGGGAGGGGGGCGCGCCCGGTCACGGCGTTCCCGGAGGTGGAATACCGTGATCGGTGTGGGAGGGCTGCTGAGGAGATCGCGGGAGGCCACCGTCTACCTGACGGTCGGCCTCGCGACAGCCCTGCCCGGCCTCATGGGCCTGTACCTGGTGCCGCTGACCCTGCTGCTCGGCGCGGTCTTCTTGGCGCTGCCGTGGATGCCGGTGCTGACGCGTCCGGTCTTCTGGCTGGCGGACTTCGAGCGCCGCCGCGCGTCACGCCTGCTGGGCCGGGAGATCGCCACGCCCGAGATGCCCCCGCCCTCCGGCTCGGCGCTCGAGGACGGGGTGCGCCTGCTGCGCTCCCCGGTGCTGTGGCGCACGCTGGGCTGGCTGATCGTGCACGGCGTGCTCGGACTGATCGCGGGTGTTTTCGGAGCGCTGATCTGGCCGGCGGCGCTGTACTCGCTCTCCCTGCCGCTGTGGTGGTGGTCGGTCCCCGAGGGCTCGGTGTCGGCGTTCGCCACGCTGCACACCTGGAACCAGGCGCTCACACTGCCGTTCCTCCAGACCGCCCTGTACGTCTGCATCGCCCTGTGGCTGATCCCGCCGATGGCGCGCGGCCAGGCCCTGCTCGCCGAGCTGCTGCTGTCGCCGCCGCGCCGGCGCGTCAACCTGCGGGAGCGGGTCGAGCGGCTGACCGAGACCCGCGCCGAGGCGCTGGAGGCGCACGGCGCCGAGCTGCGCCGGATCGAGCGCGACCTGCACGACGGCACCCAGGCCCAG
>NZ_JBFAOF010001083.1:0-2222 GCF_040675125.1 Spirillospora sp. NPDC049652
GGCGGTCGTTGCCCGGCGTCCGGTCGGACGTCGGGGTTCGGTCGGACGTCGGGGTTCGGTCGGCCGGGGTGTTGGTGGGGGTGTGGGTCGGGGTCGGGTCGGTGGCCGGAGTCCGGTCCGAGGTGGACGGCGTCCGGTCGGTGGACGGGGTCCGGTCGGCGAGGCTGGGGCCGTGGTCCGAGGTCGGCGTGCGGTCGGACGTGGGCGTCCTGTCCGTGGACGGGGTCCTGTCCGTGGGGGAGGCCGGGGTCCGGTCGGACGGGGGGCGCTCCGAGGTGGGACGGTCGGACGGCGTCCGGTCCGCGGACGCCGGGGTGTGCTCGGACGTCGGGGTCCGGTCCGTCGGAGGCGTCCGGTGCGTCGGCGACGGGGTGCGGTCGGCGGGTCCCGGCGTGCGGTCCGTGGGCGGGGTGCGGTCCGTCGGTGGGGTGTGGTCGGTGGCCGGGACGCGGTCCGGGGTGGACGTGGGCTCGGAGGACCGGTCGGCCGGACGCGTCGTCGGGGTGCGGTCACCGGGTTGGGTGTGGTCGCCGGGCGGAGTGTGGTCCGTCGTGGCGGTGTCCCGGATGGTGGGGGTGCGTTCGGGCGTCGCGGACGACGGCGTCCGCTCGGGGGCAGCGGACGAGGGGTCGGACGTGGACGGCGTGCGCTCGGACGCCGGAGTGTGGTCCGTCGTCGGCGCCCGGTCCGGGGCCGGAGACGGAGACGGAGACCGGTCCGGGGTGTTCGGGGTGTGGTCCGGGGCGGGGCCGCTCGGGGCGGCCGACGGATCCGGATGGGACGTGGCGGTCGTCGGTGGCGGGTCGTGCGGGACGACCCGGGCGTGGACGTCGAAGGTCGGCCGGCCGTGCTGGTCGACGCCGGTCTGCCGGACGTCGGTGATCTCGTAGCTGGTGCCGCGCGGCAGGATGAGTTCCCGCTGGTTCGGGAACATGCTGTTCTGGCCCATCCAGACGCCGTGGGTGCCCTCGGGAAGGTGGAGGTGCATCTGGATGGCGAAGGGGTTGTTGTCCACGACGGCGGGGCTGTTGCCCAGGGACGTGGACATGTAGGCCGGCTCGTGCTGCGTCGTCCCGATCAGTTCCCGGGGGTCGCGCGAGCCGAGGGGCGTGCCGTCGCCGGTCTGCATGAACGACAGGTCGTGCAGGCCGCGCCGGGCCTCCACCGGCTCGGGGAGCGGGTGGGCGAGCGCCTGGTCGATCTCGCTGATGCGGTTGTTGAACACCTCGGTCGTCGGGTGCTCGCCGAACATCCGGTGGTAGAACTCGTACCCTTCCGCGTCGCCCTTGATCTGCTCGAGCGTGGCGTGCGGGTTCGGTGAGTTGACGATGTACTCGACCAGTTGCCGCTGGTAGGGATCCAGGCGGCTGGGGTCGCGCGCCATGTCGAAGACCTGGCGGATGTTCGGTGTCTGGTGGTTGTTGGCGTAGTCCAGCGCGGTGCGCGCGTAGTGCTGGTTGTACAGGTGCTGGAACATCGCACCTGGGTCGTCGCCGGTCCGCAGGTAGTGGTTCTGGACCGACTGGCGCGTGTACTGGCGAAGCGCGTTCTGCTGCTCCGGCGGCAGCACGCCCTCGAAGACGTGCTGCAAACGCCGCTGTCCGTAGAGTTCGCCGTCCGCGTCGCTGTCGAAGCGGCGGACGCCGTCCTCGTGCACCCGTCCGGGCGTCGGGTCGTGGGTCGTCCAGCTGGTCGAGGTCGCGTTGCCGTGCTCGTCGATGTGGACGGGGCCGTCCGGCGTGATGACCCGCTGGCCCAGGTGTTCGGCGACATGCTGGCCGAAGTTCCCGGCTCCGGTGTTGTCCGAGAGGAGGACGACGGGCCGGCCGTTCCAGTTCGGGTCGTTCCGGACGGTGTCGGAGAACTCCTCCGGCGATATCCGGCGCCCGCCGACGGACGGGCCGTTCCGGTCGCCGGGGGCGTCCACGATGTAGTGGTTCGGGTCCGGCGGGACCCGGTCGGCGTTCTGGTGCCCCGGGCGTCCCTCCGCGTCGTGGAAGGACCGTCCGGACGGCGTCTCGTCGCTCTGCCGGAAGTTGTCGCGCAGGTGCTCGGGCACGTTCTCCGGGACGGGCCGCGGCTCGTGCTCGCCGCGCGGCACGGCGTCGCGCTCGTCCGGCGTGTTCGGGTCGCGGTCGGCGCGCGGGCTCGGCTCGTGCTCGCCGGGCGTGTTGGGGTCGCGATCGGGGCGCGGTCCGCCCTCGTGCTCCTCCGGATTGGCC
>NZ_JBFAOF010001084.1:0-2222 GCF_040675125.1 Spirillospora sp. NPDC049652
CGCGGGTCCGCCAGCACCCGCCGGACGTCGGCGTGCCCGGACACCGCCCGCATCACGTCCCCGCTCGGCACCCTGATCTCCGGCAGGCCCGCGGCCGCGCGTTCGGAGTCCATCACGCCTCCCTCGTCCGGCCCCTCATGCTCCCGGACCGTCCGCCGGACGTCGAGCGGGGCCGGGCCCCGGAAGCCCTCCGGCGCCCTACTCCGGGCCGCCGGCCTCCGGCTCGGGGAGGCCGAGGTAGCGGACGACCATCCGGGCGACGAACCCCGCGACCCGCTCGGGCGGGGACTCGGAGAGGATCAGGTGGCTCATGGTCAGCCGCACGGCGGCCTCGGTGATCTCGGCGAACGCCTCGCGGTCCAGGTGCGGCCAGCGGTCCAGGGCGTGCTCGACGATCCGCGCGGACGCGGTGAACAGCACCGGCTCGGCCTGCGTGGTCAGCAGCGGCAGCAGCTCGTCCCCGCCCGCCCCGGTCAGCACCACCTTCTTCAGCGGGTCGTCCGCCGAGGTGAGCAGGGTGAACCGGACCGCCGCCGCGACCGCCGCGTACAGGTCGTCGTGGTCGGCGAGCACCCGGTCGATGCCGTCCAGGTAGCGCTCGTTGTCGCGCAGCACCACCGCCTGCGCGAGCCCCCACTTGTCGCCGAACTCGTTGTAGACGGTCTGCCGGCTCACCCCGGCGGCCTGGGCCACGTCCCTCATGCGCAACCCCTTGTAGCCGTGCTGGACGAGCAGTTCGGCGGCGGCGTCGAGCAGCGCCTCACGCACCGGGCTCGGCCGGTCGCCCACGGCACGGCCCCCGGGGACGGCCGGGACGGGCGGAACGGCGGGGTCGGACGGAGTCATCGACGGCTCCGGGATCGAGGGCGGCGAAGCGCGGCGGACAAGGCGGGAGCTGAGCCGGCGGCGGCGTGGGGACGGACTCGGACGGCGACGGACGGTGATGCACGCATGGCCTCACGGAAACCCGCTCGCTGTCAAGAACCGGTGCTCATTATGATCGCCGGCGTGAAGAGCGACGAGTACCTGGACGTCAACCGCGAACTCTGGGACGAGCGGGTCCCGATCCATGTCGGCAGCGAGTTCTACGACGTGGCTGGGTTCCGCGCGGGCTCGGACGCGCTCCGCGACTTCGAGCTCGCCGAGGTCGGGGACGTCTCCGGGCGGACGCTCGCGCACCTGCAGTGCCACTTCGGCCTCGACACGCTCTCCTGGGCGCGGCACGGCGCGACCGTCACCGGGCTGGACTTCTCCGCGCCCGCGATCGACGCCGCGCGCGGCATCGCGGCCGAGACCGGGATCGACGCCCGGTTCGTCGTCTCCGACGTCTACGCCGCGCGCGAGGCGCTCGGCACGACCTACGACATCGTCTACACCGGGCTCGGCGCGCTGTGCTGGCTGCCCGACCTCGGCCGGTGGGCCTCGACGGTCGCCGGGCTGCTCAACCCCGGCGGGTTCCTCTACCTCTCCGAGTTCCACCCGTTCGCGGACGTCCTGGACGACGAGACCGGCACGACCGTCACGTACGACTACTTCGACCGGGAACCCCAGGAGTGGAACGAGCCCGGCACCTACACCGACCGCGCCGCCGCGACCCGCAACAACCGGTCGATCTCGTTCACGCACGGCATCGGCGACGTGGTCAGCGCCGTCATCGCCGCCGGGCTGCGCCTGGAGTTCCTGCACGAGCACGACCACACCCTCTTCGCCCGGCACGCGAACCTGGAGAAGCACGGCCAGAGGTACCGGCAGCCCGAGGGGCGCCCGCGCGTCCCCATGATGTACTCCCTGCGCGCGACCCGCGCCTGACCCGCGCCTGATCCGCGCGCCTGATCCGCGCCGGCTGACCCGGCCCGGTCAGCCGGCGCACGCCGTCCGGACGAACCGGTCGCGGCGGACCTCGACCGGTGGCCCGCACGCGACGAGGCGTCCCCCGGCCAGCACGTGGACGGTGTCGCAGACGCCGAGCACCCGCTCCAGTTCCCGTTCGACCAGGACGACGGCGAGGCCCTCGGCGGCGAGGTCGCGCAGCAGCACCTCCAGGGAGCGGGCGGCCGCCTCGCCGAGCCCGGATGACGGCTCGTCCAGCACCAGCGCCCGCGGCCGCGCCGTGAGCGCGGCCGCCAGCTCGGCGAGCCGCGCGACCTCGGGCGGCAGGGCGTCGGTCCGGTGCGCGGCGAACGCGGCGATGCCGAGCCGCGCGAGCAGCGCGTCGGCGGTCT
>NZ_JBFAOF010001085.1:0-2217 GCF_040675125.1 Spirillospora sp. NPDC049652
CAGCCCGCGCCGTTCGAGCCGGCCGATCACGTTGGTGACCGACGCGGCGTGCACCATGAGCCGCTGGCCCATCTTGCCCATCGGGAGCGTGCCGGTGCGGGTGAACGCGAGCAGGCGCAGCGCCTCGTAGGCGGCGAAGGTCAGGCCGAACGGCTTCAGCACCCCCTCGATCCGGCCGAGCAGCAGCTGCTGGGCGCGCATCACCGAGGTCACGGCCGCCATCTGGTCGGCGTGGCCGGGCCACCGGGCGCGCCACTGGCGGTGCGCCTCGGCGATCGGGTCGAGGGAGTCCGTGCCGGTCACGGGCCCACCGTACGACACTTCGGGGGTCTTGACTGTTTCGCCCACGGTTATTACTTTAACTTCTAAATATTGGATGTCCAAGGAGTTCTGATGTCGGGATCGCTGCACGTGCCGGTGCACCCGGTGCGGTTCGTCACGGCGGCCGCCCTGTTCGACGGGCACGACGCGGCCATCAACATCATGCGGCGCATCCTGCAGTCGCAGGGCGCCGAGGTCGTGCACCTCGGGCACGACCGGTCGGTGCGCGAGGTCGTGGACGCGGTCCTGGAGGAGGACGCCCAGGGCGTGGCGATCAGCTCCTACCAGGGCGGCCACGTCGAGTACTTCGAATACCTGGCCCGCAGCCTGAAGGAGGCCGGGGCCGAGCACGTGAAGGTGTTCGGCGGCGGCGGGGGAGTGATCGTCCACGAGGAGATCGCGCGGCTGGCGGACGCCGGGGTGCGGATCTTCTCCCCCGAGGACGGCCAGCGCCTCGGCCTGCCCGGCATGATCAACGAGCTGGTCCGGGACGCCGACGTGGACCTCGCGGCCGAGCCGTCCGGAGTGGACGAGGTGCTGGCCGGCGACCGCCGCGCCCTCGCCCGCGCGCTCACCTGCCTGCAGGCCGGCCGCTACGACGGCATCGGCGCGCTGCGCGAGGCGGCGGCCGCCCGGCAGGTCCCGGTGCTCGGCATCACCGGCACCGGCGGCTCCGGCAAGTCCTCGCTGACCGACGAGCTCGTCCGGCGGCTGCGCGCCGACCAGCAGGACAAGCTGCGCGTCGCGGTGCTCGCCGTCGACCCGACCCGGCGCCGCGGCGGCGGCGCGCTCCTCGGCGACCGCATCCGGATGAACTCCCTGGACGGCGACCGGGTGTTCTTCCGCTCCCTCGCCACCCGCGGCGCGCGCGAGCTGCCCGAGCACGCCGAGGACATGATCACCGCGGTGAAGGCCGCCGGCTACGACCTGGTCGTCCTGGAGACCCCCGGGATCGGCCAGGGCGACGCCGCGGTCGTCCCGCTCGTCGACGTCTCGCTGTACGTGATGACGCCCGAGTTCGGCGCCGCGTCCCAGCTCGAGAAGATCGACATGCTGGACTTCGCGGACGTCGTCGCGATCAACAAGTTCGAGCGGCGCGGCGCGGCCGACGCGCTGCGCGACGTGTCCCGGCAGCTCGTCCGCAACCGCGAGGCGTTCGGGTCCCGGCCCGAGGACATGCCGGTGTTCGGCACCAGCGCCGCCACCTTCAACGACGACGGCGTCACCGCCCTCTACCAGCACCTGGCGGAGCGGCTCGCCGGGCACGGCCTGCGGCTGGCCGAGGGGACGCTGCCCAAGGCGACCGGCAAGGTCTCCACCGGCGCCGCGCAGATCATCCCGCCGGGCCGCGTCCGGTACCTGTCGGACATCGCCGAGACCGTCCGCGGCTACCACGCCGAGACCGAGAAGCAGGTCGCGGCCGTCCGGCGCGCGCAGCGGTTCGAGCTGGTCCGCGCCGAGCTGACCGACACCGCCGAGATCGACGCCAAGACGGAGGAGGCCCGCCGCGCCGTCGCCCCCGAGGCCGCCGAGCTGATCGCGCAGTGGCCCGCGACCGTCGAGGACTACTCCGGGGACGAGCAGGTCGTGCGCGTCCGGGACCGGGAGATCCGGACGGCGCTGACCCGCGAGTCGCTCTCGGGCAACCGCATCCCGCGCGTCGCGCTGCCCCGCTACGAGGACCACGGCGAGCTGCTGCGCTTCCTGCGCCGCGAGAACCTGCCCGGCCGGTTCCCCTTCACCGCCGGGGTGTTCCCCTTCAAGCGCGACAACGAGGACCCGGCCCGCATGTTCGCGGGCGAGGGCGACCCGTTCCGCACCAACCGCCGGTTCAAGCTGCTCAGCGAGGGCCAGCCCGCGACCCGGCTGTCACCGAGTCGAACGCGGTGGACAGCC
>NZ_JBFAOF010001086.1:0-2214 GCF_040675125.1 Spirillospora sp. NPDC049652
CGGCCTCGTCGTCCTCCAGCAGCAGCGGCGGCAGGGCCGCGCCCGCCGCCAGCCGGTAGCCGCCCGCCGACCCGCGCGTGGCGTGCACCGGGTAGCCGAGCGCGCGCAGGCGCTCGACGTCCGCGCGGACGGTCCGCCCGCTCACCGCGAGGCGTTCGGCCAGCTCGGAGCCGGTCCAGTCGCGCGGAGTCTGCAGGAGCGCCAGCAGTTTCAGCAGCCGTGCCGAGGTTTCCAACATGTTCTTCACCCTGCCGTCCCATTAGGAACGAAGTCTGCCTAATGGCAGGACAGACTCTTTCACATGAGCGAGATCAACGAGTTCCGCGTCAACGTCCCGCAGGCCGACCTGGACGACCTGGCCGACCGCCTCTCCCGCACCCGGTTCGCGGACGAGCTGCCCTACGACGAGGTCACCGACGGCGTCCAGCGCGGGCCGGTGCAGCCGGGCTGGGAGTACGGCGTCCCGGGCTCGTTCGTCCAGGACATGCTCGCCCGCTGGCGCGCCTTCGACTGGCGCGCGCAGGAGGCCCGGATCAACGAGTTCCCGCAGTTCACGACCGAGATCGACGGCGAGACGATCCACTTCGTCCACGTCCGCTCGCCGCACCCGGACGCGACGCCGCTGATCCTCACGCACGGCTGGCCGAACACCTTCGTCGAGTACCTCGGCCTGGTCGAGGAGCTGACGAACCCGGCCGACCCGGCCGACGCCTTCCACGTCGTCGTCCCGTCCCTGCCGGGCTTCGGCTTCTCCAGCCGGCCGCGCACCCGGGGCTGGGACGCGGCCCGCACCGCCGACGCGTGGGCCGAGCTGATGACCCGCCTCGGCTACGACCGGTTCGCCGCGCACGGCAACGACGCGGGCGCGATCGTCAGCCCCGAGATCGGCCGCCGCCACCCGGACCGCGTCATCGCCGTCCACGTGACGCAGATCTTCTCGTTCCCGAGCGGCGACCCGGCCGAGCTGACCGACCTCACCGAGGACGAGCGGAACTACCTCGGCTTCCTCGGCAGCTTCGTCGAGCACGCCGTGCACGACAAGGTCCAGCAGGCGCAGCCGCAGACCCTCGCGCACGCCCTCGCCGACTCGCCCGCCGGGCAGCTCGCCTGGATCGGCCAGCTCCTCGCGGGCGTCCCCGACCCGGACCTCGTCCTCACCAACGCCACGATCTACTGGCTGACCAACACCGCCGCGTCCTCGGCGCGCTTCTACTACGAGAACCACCACGCCGAGAAGGACCCGGCGCCGACGACCTTCCCGATCGGGCTGTCCTCGTTCGCCTACGACTTCCGGCCGCTGCGCCGGTTCGCCGACCGCGACCACAAGAACATCGTCGCCTGGACCGAGCACGACCGGGGCGGCCACTGGTCCGCGCACGACGCCCCCGACCTGCTCGTGGACGACCTGCGCGCCTTCTTCCGCAGCTTCCGCTGAGCGGTCAGGAGCGCGGCAGCAGGCCGAGTTCGAGGGCCTTGACGACGGCGTGCGTGCGGTCGCCGACGTCCAGCTTGGCGAAGATCCGCAGCAGGTGGGTCTTCACGGTCGCCTCGGCGATGACGAGGCGGTGGCCGATCTCGGGGTTGGACAGCCCGTCGGCCACCGCCCGCAGGACCTCCGCCTCGCGGGCGGTCAGCGCCACCGGGGCGGGGGCCCGCATCCGCGCGACGAGCTTCTGCGCGATCTTCGGGGCGAGCACGGTCTCGCCTCGGGACGCGGCCCGGACGGCGTCCACGAGCTGCTCGCGCGTGGTGTCCTTCAGCAGGTAGCCGACCGCCCCGGCCTCCACGGCCCGCTCGATGTCGGTGTCGGTGTCGTAGGTGGTGAGGATGAGGACGCGGGTCCCCGGATGCGCGGCGGCGATCTCCGCCGTGGCCCCGACGCCGTCCAGGACGGGCATGCGCAGGTCGAGCAGCGCCACGTCCGGGCGGTGCGCGGCGACGAGCGCGACCGCCTCCCGCCCGTCCGACGCCTCGCCGGCCACCGCGATGCCGCCGTCGGCGGCGAGCAGGGCGATGACGCCCGCGCGCATCGCGGGATGGTCGTCGGCCACGATCACCGAGAGCATGGGCTCAGTCCTCCTGGGGCGGAACGGGCTGGGAATCGGGCCGGGAAGCGGCCGGGGAAGCGGGCTCGGGCAGGGGCAGGGCGGCGAGGACGAGGGTGCCGTCGCCGATCGAGCTGGTCACGGTCAGTTCGCCGCCGAGCTCGGCCAG
>NZ_JBFAOF010001087.1:0-2214 GCF_040675125.1 Spirillospora sp. NPDC049652
GTCGCCCGCCGCGACGGCCGGGGTGACCATCGCGCTGGTCGCGGCGACGATCACCTGGCAGGTGTAGCGGCCCGCCTCGTCGGTGGCCCCGATCAGGTCCGCGAACACCCCGGCGAGGGTGCCCTGGAGGGCCGTCCGCCGTTCCACGGCCTCGGGACCGGCCGCGAACACCTCGACCAGGAACAGCCGCGCGTACGGCATCTCCCGGGCGAGCACGTCCAGGTACGCGCCGAGCGCGTGCTCGACCACGGCCAGCGGATCCCCGGGTGTCCCGCCCGCGGCACCGTCCTCCTCGGCCGTCCCGCTCGCATGACCGTCCTCCTCGGCCGTCCCGTCCGCAGGACCGTCCTCCTCGGCCGTCTCACCCGCGGGGTCGTCCTCCCCGGGGGTTCCGGCGTCGGGGACGGCGGCCTGGTACAGGCCGAGGGCTTCGAGGACGTGCGCCACGAGGATCTCGCCCGCCCGCTCGAACGCCCCCATGAAGCAGTCGAGCTTGGAGTCGAACAGCCGGTAGAAGCTCTGCCGGGAGACGACCGCGCGCTTGAGCACGTCCTCCACCGACGTCCGGACGTAGCCGCGTTCGGCCATCGCCTCGGCCATCGCCGCGTACAGCCGGTCGCGGTGGATGCGCTCGACCTCTTCGGGCGCGAGGGCGTGCCTCCCCCGGGGGAGACGGCGCGGCGCCGCACGGACCGTCCGTTCCTCGGCTGACTGGGGCATCCGCCCACGATAAGGCACCGCCGCCGGACGGGCGACGGGGGTGTCACCCGGCCCCTCCGGCCGCCTCCGGACCGTCCCCCTCCGCCGCTTCGGCGTCGACGAGATGGGCGAGCTTGTCGGGGTTGCTGACGGCGTAGATGCCCTCGATGTGCTCGCCGTCCTCGGCCATGTCGAGCACCATCACCGCGAACGGGGCGTCGCCGTCGAAGAGCACCGCGGACGGGTCGCCGTTGACGGTCCGGTAGCGGACGTCCAGCCGGTCCGGCCGCTGGTAGGCGCCGCTGGAGATGAGCCGGGCGACCTTGTCGCGGCCCTCGATCGGACGCAGCGCGGCCCGCCGGACGCCGCCGCCGTCGGTCCACATGGTCACGTCCGGCGCGAGGATCCGCATCAGCGCGGCCAGGTCCCCGCCGAGCGCGGCGGCGAGGAACCGCTCGGTCGCCTCCCGCTGCGTCCGGCGGTCCACGGTCCGGCGCGTCCGGCGGGCCCGGACGTGCAGCTTCGCGCGGTGCGCCACCTGCCGGACGGACGCGGGGGAGCGGTCCAGGATCTCGGCGATCTCGGTGTGCTGGTAGCCGAACACCTCGTGCAGGATGAACACCGCCCGGCTGAGCGGCGTCAGCGTCTCCAGCACGACCAGCATCGCCAGCGACACCGCCTCGCCGCGCGCCACGTCCTCGGCGGCGTCCTCCCCGGAACCGGGCCCCGAACCGGCCCCTGCGCCGATCCCGGCTCCGGTGCCGGCCGCGCCGACCAGCGGCTCCGGCAGCCACGGACCCGGATACGACTCACGCCGCCGCGCGACCGCCGCCTGCCGCGCGAGCGCGGTGTTGACCGCGATCCGCACCAGGTACGCGCGCGGCTTCTCCACGTCGTCCATGCCCCGGGCGGCCCAGGCCAGCCAGGTGTCCTGGAGGACGTCCTCGGTGTCGGCGACGCTTCCCAGCAGGTTGTAGACGATCGAGAACAGCAGCTCGCGGTGCTCGGCGTAGACGGCCGTCGCCTCGTCCGAGGCGGTCGTGGGCGGCATGTGGTGGGGCATGGGTCCTCCTGTTCGCCGACCCCCTGAGGTGTGGCGACCCCCGAAGTGTGACATCCGCGGCGAGATTGAGATTCGTCTCTCATCGCCGTCACATTCGCTCCGCCCGGCCGCCTCTCAGTGGCGTCACCCATCCGAAGGCGGAGGCGAACCCCCAGATGTCCGACAGTTCGTTCCTGGCCACGCGCCGGGGCAAGTTCACGCTCGCGCTGCTGTGCGGCGTCGCGTTCCTCGACTTCATCGACGCGTCCATCGTCAACATCGCGCTGCCCGCGATGCAGCGCGCCCTCGGCTTCTCCGTCGCGGGCCTGCAGTGGGTGCCGAGCGGCTACCTGCTCACCTACGGCGGGTTCATGCTGCTCGGCGGCCGGGTCGCCGACCTGCTCGGCCGCCGCCGGGTGCTCCTCGCCGGGACGGTCCTGTTCGGCGCGGCGTCCGCGACGGGCGGGTTCGCG
>NZ_JBFAOF010001088.1:0-2206 GCF_040675125.1 Spirillospora sp. NPDC049652
GCGCAGGTCGGCGGTCAGGCCCTGGAAGCCGGAGCCGCCGCGCGCGGTCAGCCCGTCCGGGCCGAGGTCGATCTCGGCGCCCATCTCGGCGAGCAGGGAGCGCAGCGCGTCGCCCGGCTGCGTCGTCGCGGCCGGCCAGCCCGGCACCGTCACCCGGCCGCCGGTCACCAGCGCCGCGCCGAGGAACTGCGCCGCGTTCGACAGGTCGGGCTCGATGTCCCAGTCGCGGCCCTTGAGCCCGCCGGGCGCGACCCGCCAGACGTCGGGCTCGGAGTCGTCCACGGTGGCCCCGGCCTCGCGCAGCATGGCGACGGTCATCGCCAGGTGCGGCGCGGACGGCACGGGCGGCCCCTCGTGCCGCACCTCCAGGCCGTTGTCGAACCGCGGGGCGGACAGCAGCAGACCCGAGATGAGCTGGGATGACGCCGACGCGTCCAGGGTGACCGTGCCGCCGCGCAGGCCGCCCCTCCCGCGCACGGTGAACGGCAGCGCGCCGCGCCCGCCGTCGTCGATCTCCGCGCCGAGGGCGCGCAGCGCGTCCAGGATGGGGCCCATCGGGCGCCTGCGGGCGTACGGGTCGCCGTCGATCGAGACGTCGCCGTCGGCGAGCGCCGCGACGGGCGGCAGGAACCGCATGACCGTCCCGGCGAGGCCCACGTCGATCTCGGCCGGGCCGCGCAGCCGCTCGCCGGGGTCGACCAGCCAGCCGCGCACCTCCTCGGCGGCGCCCGCCGCGTCGGCCTCCGGGCCCGCCGCGTCCACCTCGAGGACGTCCGCGCCGAGCGAGCGCAGGGCGTGCGCCATGAGCCGGGTGTCGCGGCTGGCCAGCGGGCGCCCGATCCGGGACGAGCCGGAGGCGGTCGCGGCGAGGATCAGCGCCCGGTTCGTCATCGACTTGGAGCCGGGCAGCGGGACCACGGCGTCCACCGGGCCCCGGGCCACGGGCGCGGCCCAGTCGCGTCCGGGTTGAGAGAGCGGCATGCGTCCAGGCTATCGGGCCAGGCCCGGGAGGGCCCGCCCCGAACCCGGCTCGGTCAAGAACTCGCCAAATCGGCGGCAAGCGACCGGAGTCACAGTCCGATTCGCCCGGGTCGGTGCGGTCAAGTTCTACGCTGTGTAGTAGATCTACGCTCTGTAGTAGATCGAGGAGGCAAGGCGTGGACGAGTTGCTTCTCGCGAGGTGGCAGTTCGGTGTGACCACCGTGTACCACTTCCTGTTCGTGCCGGTCACGATCGGCATGTCGCTGCTGGTGGCGATCCTGCAGACCGCGTGGATGCGCACCGGGAGCGAGCGGTACCTGAAGGCCACGAAGTTCTGGGGGAAGCTGTTCCTCATCAACTTCGGCATGGGCCTGGTGACCGGGATCGTGCAGGAGTTCCAGTTCGGTATGAACTGGTCGGACTACTCCAGGTTCGTCGGCGACATCTTCGGGGCGCCGCTGGCGATCGAGGCGCTGCTGGCGTTCTTCCTGGAGTCGACGTTCCTGGGACTGTGGATCTTCGGCTGGGACCGATTGCCGCGGATCCTGCACCTGGCGTGCATCTGGATCGTGGCCATCGGCACGATGCTGTCGGCCTACTTCATCCTGATCGCCAACTCGTTCATGCAGCATCCGGTCGGCTACCGGTTCGACAGCGTGCGGAACCGGGCCGAGCTGACCGACTTCTGGGCGGTGCTGACCAACAAGGTCTCCCTGGCGACGTTCCCCCACACGATCTTCGGCTGCTGGGTCACCGCCGGAGTGCTGATCTCCGGCATCGCGGCCTGGCACCTGGCGCGCAAGCGCAACGTCGAGGTCATGCGGACCTCGTTCCGGCTCGGGCTCGTCGCCACCCTCGTCGGGTTCATCGGCGTCGGCATCTCCGGCGACTTCCTCGGCAAGGTCATGACCGAGACCCAGCCGATGAAGATGGCCGCCGCCGAGGCGCTCTACCACGACGAGAAGCCCGCGTCGTTCTCCGTCCTCACCATCGGCACCCTGGACGGCTCGCGCCCGCTCTTCCAGGTCCAGGTCCCGCACCTGCTGTCCTTCCTCGGCACCGGGAGCTGGGACGGCGAGGTCAAGGGCATCAACGACCTGAACGCCGAGTACCAGCAGCTCTACGGGCCGGGCGACTACCGGCCGATCATCCCCGTCGCCTACTGGGGCTTCCGGGTCATGATCGGCGCGGGCGGGCTGGCGGCGGCGATCGCGCTCGCCGGGCT
>NZ_JBFAOF010001090.1:0-2204 GCF_040675125.1 Spirillospora sp. NPDC049652
CGACCGCCGTCACGACGCGAGCCCCGCCGCGGGACGGTCGGCCGGGGCGGCCTGCGAGGCCGCGGCGCGCGCGAAGAACCGCTCGGCGTTGCCCCCGAGGATGGCCGCGCGGTCGGCGTCGGTCAGGTCCGGGCAGGCCCGGACGGTCCCGCCCGGCTCCTGCTCGCCCAGCGGGAACGGGTAGTCGGTGCCGAGCATGACGCGCTCGACGCCCATGACGTCCACGAGCAGCCGCAGCGCGCGCGGATCGAACACGGCCGAGTCCACGTGGAACCGGTCGGTGTACTCCGAGGGCGGGCGCGGCGAGTCGGCGCGGACGATGTCGCGGTTGCGCCACGCGTTGTCGGCGCGTCCGAGCAGGAACGCGAAGCTGCCGCCGCCGTGGCAGAAGCACATCCGTAGCGTCCGCGGCAGCCGCTCGAACGTGCCGCCAAGCATCATGCCGAGGATGCTGAGCTGCGTCTCGGCGGGCATCCCGACCAGCCACGGCAGCATGTGCCCGCGCATCCGGTCGGTCGCCATCATGTCCCACGGGTGGACCAGCACCGGCAGCCCGAGCGCGGCGCAGTGCGCCAGGAACTCGGCGATCCCGGCGTCGTCCAGGTTCCGCTCGCCCACGTGGTTGCCGATGTGCACGCCCCGATGCCCGGCGGCGGCCGCGCGCGTCGCGACCTCGCAGGCCGTCTCGGTGTGCTGGAGCGGCACCTGGCAGAGCGGCAGCAGCCGGGCCGGGTCGGCCTCGCAGTACCGCAGGATGCGGTCGTTGACCAGGTCGCACCAGGCGGCGGCCCGGGCCGGGTCGGCCTCGTAGCCGAACATCAGCGGCGTGGACGACACCGCCTGGACGTCCACCCCCACCGCGTCCATGTCGGCCAGCCGGCGGGCGGGCTCCCACAGGCCCTCGGCGACCGGACGGTACTCGGCGCCGCCGCACATCATCATGCCGGTGCCGTCGCCGTGGTCGCGCAACCAGGGCTCGTCCACGTCGCTCAGCAGCCGTCCCTCCGCGCGGGTGATGCGGGGGAAGACGTGCGCGTGGACATCGAAGACGCTCACGGGAACCTCCGTTTTCCGGGCGTGCTCACGCCGCCCCGGCGGCGCGGGCCGCCGGGGGAACGATCTCGTCGGTCAGGCGCGGGGCGCCGTCGTGGGGGCCATCGCCTCGGGCCACTGCCGGCCCGGGTGCGTGGCGCCGCAGTTCGGGCACTCGCGGTCGCCCTCGTAGAAGGCCTGGAACACCGGCGGCAGGTCGTCCACGATCGACCGGACCTGGAGTTCGGCGCGGTGCACCAGGTGGTGGCACTCGGTGCAGTACCACTCGAAGGACTCCAGCTCGCCCTCCGGGCGGGAGATCTCGACGACCAGCCCGACCGAGCCGGCCTCGGGCCGCTGCGGCGAGTGCCGGACGTTCGGGGGCAGCAGGAAAACGTCCCCCTCGTTGATCTGCACGTCCACCGGAGGCTTGCCCTCCTCCTCCATCACGCGCAGCACCATGTTGCCCTTGAGCTGGTAGAAGAACTCCTCGCGCGGGTCCACGTGGAAGTCGGTGCGCTGGTTCGGGCCGCCGACGACCATGACGATCATCCCGGCGTCCTCGAACACCTGCTTGTTGCCGACCGGCGGCTTCAGCAGGTGCTCGTGCTCGGCGATCCACGCCTGGAAGTTGAACGGCCGTCCGTGCACCAGTTTCGGAAGCGTCATGACCCGGTCTCCTCCTGGGGGATGTGCGCGACGCACGAGATCTCGATCAGCAGATGCGGGTGGGGCAGCTGGTGCACCGCGACCGTGGTGCGGGCGGGGCCGGTCTCGTCGAAGTACTCGCCGTAGACCTCGTTGTAGCCGCCGAAGTCGTTCATGCTCACCAGGTAGGTGGTCACGTTCACGACGTCGGCCAGCCCTCCCCCGGCCGCCTCCAGCAGGTCGCGGATGTTCTCGATCACCGCGCGGGTCTGCGCGCGGATGTCGAGGTCGGTGACGCCCATCGGGTCGGCGCTCGCCCCGGCGAACGTGCCGTCCGGGCGCCGCGAGCTGGTCCCCGACACGAACACCAGGTCGCCCGCGCGCCGCAGGTGCGGGAACCGCCCGCGCGGCTTCGCCTTGCCCTCGACGAGGATCGCGTCGCTCACCTGGTCGTCACCTCCACCGAGCCGAGGCCCGCGCCGGTGACGCGGACGTGGGCGTCCTTGGGCAGCGGGACGGCGGCG
>NZ_JBFAOF010001091.1:0-2198 GCF_040675125.1 Spirillospora sp. NPDC049652
GGATCGTCGAGCAGCTCGCCGCCTGCGGCGTGACCGGCGTCCGGGTCGACCCCCGCTGCACCATCGAGACCCCCGACCTCTTCTCTTACCGGCGGGACGGCCGCACCGGCCGCTTCGCCGGGTTCGTATGGCTGAAGGACGACGAGAGCGATGACCCCGAGGACCGCTAGCGGGCCGGCGGCGCGCGGCGCGGAGCTGGCGGCCAACCTCGCGGAGGTGCGGGAGCGGATCGACGCCGCCTGCGCCGCCGCGGGACGGGCCGCCGGCGACGTGACGCTCGTCGCGGTGACCAAGACCTTCCCCGCCTCGGACGTGCGGCTGCTGGCCGGACTCGGCCTCCACCAGGTCGCCGAGAACCGCGACCAGGAGGCCGCGCCGAAGGCGTCCGAGTGCGCCGATCTGGGGCTGACCTGGCATTTCGTCGGGCAGTTGCAGACCAACAAGGCCAAGTCGGTGGCGTCCTACGCCGACGTCGTCCAGTCGGTCGACCGGGCGCGGCTCGTCCGGGCGCTGTCCCAGGCCGCCGAGGCGGCCGGCCGCACGCTGCGCTGCCTGGTGCAGGTCTCCCTGGACGAGGGGGAGGGCCGCGGCGGCGCGGCCCCGGCCGACGTGCCGGCCCTCGCCGAGGAGATCGCCGCGGCGAGCGGCCTGGAGCTGGGCGGGGTGATGGCCGTCGCCCCCCTCGGGGCCGATCCGCGGCCCGCGTTCGAGCGGCTCGCCGGGGTCGCAAATGAGATGCGGCTCGCACATCCGGGTGCCACGATCATGTCGGCGGGCATGAGCGGCGACCTGGAGGCCGCGATCGCGTGTGGCGCGACACACGTGCGTGTCGGTACGGCGTTGCTCGGCGGCCGGAGCGCAATCGTCAGGTAATGTCCCCCCAGTGGCGGCCGTCCGGACGGCGGTTTCCACAGGCAGGCGGAAGAGTCCGACGGCGGCGCCAGGCCCGGCAGGGGGCGCCGGTGCCGCGGCCACAGGACGACGGAGGGGCGTATGGCCAGCGCGATGCGCAAGATGGCGGTCTACCTCGGCCTTGTGGAGGACGACCGCTACGACGAGAAGTTCAGCAAGTACGACAAGTACGACGACTACGACGAGTACGAGGTCTACGACGACGAGACCGACCCGGTCCCGGGTCGGCGCGGCGGCCACCGCGAGGACGAGGCGGGCGTTCAGCCTACCCGAGCCGACGACGTGGCGGACCGGGAACGCGATCTCGTCGCGGCGGCCCCGGACCGGCGGTCCGTGGCGCTCTACGAGTCCTCCGCCACCACCGACCTTGCGCGCATCACTACGCTGCACCCCAGGACCTACAACGAAGCCAGGACCATTGGGGAGCACTTCCGTGAGGGCACGCCGGTCATCATGAACCTGACCGAGATGGTCGACAGCGACGCCAAGCGCCTGGTCGACTTCGCGGCAGGTCTGGTGTTCGGCCTGCACGGCAGCATCGAGCGTGTTACGAACAAGGTGTTCCTCCTGTCGCCCGCCAACGTGGAGGTGACGGCGGAGGACAAGGCCCGGATGGCGGAACGAGGGTTCTTCAACCAGAGCTGACAGCCGAGACCGAGAGAGCGTTCGTGCATATCGTTGGACTGATCCTGCAATACGTCCTGTACCTGTTCCTCCTGTTCCTCATCGGGAGGCTGGTCCTCGAAGTCCTGCGGTCGTTCGCCCGGGAGTGGCGGCCGACGGGGGTGGTCCTGGTCATAGCCGAGACCGTCTACACCGTCACCGATCCGCCACTGAAGCTTCTCCGGCGTTTCATCCCACCCATACGGCTGGGTAACGTGGCACTGGACCTCAGCTTCACATTCCTCTTCCTTGTGGTCTGGGTCTTGATCATCTTCGTGCAGATGCTCTGATCAGATACCGTCCTTATCCGGACAGGACTCCAAGCGCGCCAAGGAGACGAACATGCCGCTGACACCCGCCGACGTGCGGAACAAGCAGTTCAGTACCACCAGGCTCAGGCCGGGGTACGACGAGGAGGAGGTGGACGCGTTCCTCGACGAGGTCGAGGCCGAACTCGACCGCCTCATCCAGGAGAACGAGGAGCTGCGCGCCAAGCTCGCCGAGTGCCTGCGCGGCAAGGTTCCGGCCATGGCCGCCCCCATCGTCGAGCCCAAGCCGGACGTCACCAAGATCCCCGAGCCGCCGCGGCCGGAGCCGCAGCCCGAGCCCGAGCCCGCGCAGCT
>NZ_JBFAOF010001092.1:0-2197 GCF_040675125.1 Spirillospora sp. NPDC049652
GGCCGGTCAGGTGGGGCCGGTCAGGTGGGCGACGGGGTGAAGCGGACGGGCATCTCCTTGATGCCGTTGATGAAGTTCGACCGCAGCCGGCGCGCCGGTCCGGCGGGGCGGATGTCCGGCATGCGGGACGCGATGGTCTCGAACACCATCCGCAGGTTCATCCGCGCCAGGTGGGTGCCGAGGCAGAAGTGCGGCCCGCCGCCGCCGAACCCGAGCTGCGGGTTCGGGTCGCGGGCGATGTCGAACCGGTTCGGGTCCTCGAAGACCCGCTCGTCCCGGTTCGCCGAGCCGTAGAACAGGACCACCTTGTCCCCGGCCCGGATGTGCTTGCCGCCGAGCTCGGTGTCCTGCCGGGCCGTCCGGCGGAACTGGTTGATCGGGCTCACCCACCGGACGATCTCCTCGGCGGCCGTGGGCAGCAGCGCCGGGTTCGCCTTCAGCAGGTCCCACTGGTCCGGGTGCTCGAACAGGGCCTGCATGCCTCCCGCCGTGGCCGTCCGGGTGGTCTCGTTGCCCGCGATCGACAGCATGAGGACGAAGAGCTGGAACTCCTCGACCGTGAGCGTGCCGCCGTCCGCGTCCGCCTGGACGAGCCTGGTCGCGATGTCGTCGCCGGGCTCGCGGATCCGGCGTTCCCGCAGCTGCGCGGCCCAGTCCATGAACTCGGCCGCGCACGCGATCGACTCGCTCTTGTCCCCGATGAACTCCGGGTCGTTGAAGGCGACCAGCGTGTTGGACCAGTGGAAGATCTTCTCGCGGTCCGCCAGCGGCGCGCCGAGGATCTCGCAGATCGTGTAGAGCGGCAGCGGGGCGGCGAAGTGCTCGACGAAGTCGCACTCGCCGAGCGGCGCGGCCGAGTCGATCAGCTCGTTGCAGATGTCGCGGATGTGCCCCTCGAGCCTTTTGATCATCCGGGGCGTGAAGCCCTTGTTCACCATGGCCCGCAGCCGGGTGTGGTCCGGCGGGTCCTGGAACAGCATCATCTGCCCGTACAGGGCGATCTCGTCGTCGGTGAACTCCTCGAACATCGCCGTCCGGGTGTGCGAGGAGAACAGCTCCGGGTGCCGCGACACCCACGTCACGTCCTCGTGCCGGGTGACCGCCCAGAACCCGGGCACCGCCGGGTTGGGGTCGGTGTGCCAGTGCACCGGATCGTGGTCGCGCAGCCAGCGGAACCGTTCGTGCGGGATCCCGCCCGCTTCGTACACGCCGGGGTCGATGACGTCGAGGGGAGGCGGGGCGATGGTGCCGGTCTCTGGGGGCATGGCAGGGTCCTTCGCCGGGGGAGGGCAGGGGCGTGCGACCGGTCGCGCCTTCGCGGTGGGGAGGTGTCGGGGTGCGGGGTGCTTCGGTGACGGGCGGTCTCGGGGCGGCGGGGTTGCTCGGGATGACGGGTTGCTCGGGATGGCGGGCGGGCTTCGGTGACGGGCGGGCGACGGCCTCCGGCCTGCGGAGACGCGCGTGCACACGCGTACAACCAAGCCCTTGCTTGGTGGCCGGGCCTCTGGTGATTCTCACATGAGACTGGAGTCTCATCAAGGGTCTAGCCCGCAGCCTCAATGTGCCGTGGACCACGTTTCACGTGCCGGGTTCGCGGCTCGTTCCGCTCCGCGAGACCCCCGGCACGCCCCGTGTGCGCGAGAGGCGGTTCAGGCGGCGGTGTAGCTGAGCGTCTCCCCGGGGACGCGGCGGGCCCGTCCCCGGCGTTCGAGGACGCGCAGGTGCGCGGCGGCCTCGGCCGCGGCCATCTGCCGGGACTGGAGCGACATCGCGGGCCAGGGCTCGCGCCAGGCGAGGCCGGACGTGAGCCGCCACAGCGTGCGGGGCTCGCCGGTGAGGAGCGCGGCGAGTTCGCTGAGACGGGACTCGTGGTGGGCGGCGATGGCGCGGGTGCGCCCGGCCAGGTCGTGGAAGCGGAACTGGTGGGCGGGCAGCACCTCGTCCACCGCGAGGCCGCCGACGCGGTCGAGCGAGGCGAGGAAGTCGCCGAGCGGGTCGGTGTCGGGCCGGTCGTAGGGGTAGAGGCCGATGTGCGGGGTGATGCGGGGCAGGACGTGGTCGCCGGTGAAGATCCGCCCGGCGTCCTCCAGGTGCAGGCAGAGGTGGCCGGGGGAGTGGCCGGGCGTCCAGATCGCGCGCAGCCGGCGGCCGGGCAGGTCGACGAGGTCGCCGTCCTCCAGTTCGCGGTCGGGCTGGG
>NZ_JBFAOF010001093.1:0-2196 GCF_040675125.1 Spirillospora sp. NPDC049652
AGCCGCTCCGCCACGGCTCGTCCCGCGGCGCCGTTCGCCCCGGTCACGACGACCACCCGGCCGTCGGCGGTCCTGGAGGTTTCGGTCATGCCCGCATTCTGCCCGTCCGGCGGGGCGTTCGCCGCCCAGGGCCGTCCGGCGTCGCCGCCCGCGCCTCCCACCTGCGCGTTCCGCGGGAGCGGCGCGGCGGACGCGGGAGGGCGTCCGGTCAGCTCGCGGCGGGCATTTCGGACAGGTGGGCGATGTCGTTGTAGACGACCGGGGTGAGGCGGTCGCCGCCGCGGCGCCAGCGGGTCATCGAGGCGTTGGCGATCGGGTCCTTCTCGATCTCCAGCACCTCCTGCTCGGTGAGGCCCTCCACCAGGTAGCGGGTGGTCACGACGATGGCGTCGTGGGCGACGATCAGCACCCGCTCGCCCGCCGCGTCCTCGGCCAGGTCCCGGTAGAACGAGCGGAGCCGCAGCGCGAGGTCGGCCCAGGACTCGCCGGCGGGCGGCCGGTAGTAGAACTTGCCGAGCTTCAGCTTGCGCTCGTGCTCCTCGGGGTGGCGCCGCCGGATGCCCGTCCCGGTCAGGCCCTCCAGGATGCCCTGGTCCCGGTCGCGCAGCCGCTCGTCGATGTGGACGGCCAGGTCGAGCGGCGTCTCGTCGAGGGCGATGCGGGCGGTGTCGAGGGCGCGCCGGAAGGGGGAGGAATAGACCAGCGTGGGGCGTTCGTCCGCGGGCCGGCCGGCGAGCCAGCGGCCCAGGTTGGCGGCCTGGGCGCGGCCGAGGTCGGACAGCGGCACGTCCGCGTCGCGCTCGGTGACGCCGGTCTCCTCCGCGCCGCGCTCGTGCGCGGCACGCCACGCGACGTTGGCGGTGCTCTCACCGTGCCGGGTCAGGTTCAGCCACTCCAGCGCCTTCACAGGCGACATGATTCCATGTCCGTTCCGTCCGGCTCGACTGCGGTTCCCTGTCGTTTCGTCCGCACGGCCTTCCCGCTGACCGCCGCCCCACACGTCACCCGCGCGTGCCGGAGGCGCGCCGGACGGGAAGTTCTACAGTGCGTAGTAGTCTTGGGGCCCTATGACGAACGCCCTGGCCACCGTGATCATCGTGGTGTCGTTGCTCGCGGCCGCCTACAGCCTCTGGAGCGCCTGGCGGAACCAGGCGATGGGGGTGCCGCACCTGGTCGCCCTCGGGGTGCTGGAGGTGCTCCTCGTCACACAGGCGGTGGTGGGGTTCGTGAAGCTGTCGGGCGGCGAGGGCCCGCACGGTTCGGCGACCTTCGTCGGCTACCTGCTGGCGATCCTGGTGATCCCGCCCGCGGGCGCGGGCTGGGGGCTGCTCGAACGCTCGCGCTACGGGCCCGGCGTCATCGTCGTGGCCTGCCTGGCCGTCGCCATCATGATCGTCCGTATGCAACAGCTGTGGCAGGGGACCAATGTCTGAACGTCCGGAGGCGACCACGCGCAGCGGTCCCGGGCGGCTGCTCGTCGCCGTCTACGCGCTGTTCGCGCTGGCGGCGGGCGCGCGCGCCGGGGTCCAGATCGGCACCGAGTTCTCCAAGGCCCCGGTCGCCTACCTGCTGTCGGCCGTCGCCGCCGTCATCTACGTGCTGGCGACGGTGGCGCTCGCGCTCGGCGGCCGGACGTCGCGGCGGATCGCCGTCGCGGCGTGCTCGGTGGAACTGCTCGGCGTGCTCGTCGTCGGGACGCTGAGCCTCGCCGACGCGTCCGCGTTCCCGGACGCGACCGTCTGGTCCGGCTTCGGCCGCGGCTACGGGTACGTGCCGCTCGTCCTGCCGGTCATCGGGCTCGTCTGGCTGTGGCGCACCTCCCGGACGGACGGCGCCGTCCCCGCCGGGGAAGCGGCCCGCACCGGCTCCGGAACCGCCTGACCCCGGCACGCCCGGTCGCACCCGGCCACCTGGCCGGACGCCGGACGCGGGAGGTGGTGCCGCGTCCCGCGAGTCCAGGCCCGCGTTCAGATCCGAGGCCGACGTGCCCGGCCGGGAGGCGGGGCGGCGGACGGGGGCGGACGTGTGGGCGGGTGCGGACGTGTGGGCGGTGTGCGGGGCGGCCTGACCCGGGAGGTCGTCCGGATCGAACCGGACGCCCCGCACACCGCGAACCCCCTCCCCGGGGTCCGTGCCGGGGCCGCCCGGACGGGGTCCGGCGGCGCCCGGTGGGCGAGATCGGAAGAGCACAGTCTG
>NZ_JBFAOF010001094.1:0-2195 GCF_040675125.1 Spirillospora sp. NPDC049652
CGGGCGCAGTCGCGGCGGGCGAGCCAGCCCGTCAGCTCCGCCCGGACCCGGTCGTGGCGGCGGCGCGTCCCGTACTCGGCCTGGCCCGGCGCGAGGACGACCCCGACCACCGGGACGTCCGGCACCACCGGGCGGGCCGCCAGGTCGGGGCCGGGCTCGGCGCCCGGCGCGTCGCGCGGGATCACCAGGTCGAAGCCGGTGACGGCCGGGTCGGCGGGGTCGAGCACCGACACCCCGACCGCGATCCGGCGGCAGTGCGCGAACCGCCCGTGCAGCGCCTCGACCTGCGGCCCGTGCAGCGGCCCGCAGGCGAACACCAGGTGCGTGTAGCGGGCGGGGTCGGCGTCGTCCAGGCTGAGCGCCCCCGGCCGGAACACCGGACTCCACGCCGTGTCGTACGGCAGGCCCATGGCGTCCAGCTCGCCGTGGACCGCCTCCATCGCCAGGACGTCGCCGGCCGTCGCCTCGCCGTCGACGAAGCTGGGCCATCCGGTGACCAGTACGCGTGCCATTGGAGGCATGTGCCCGCATCGGGAGGTCCGATGCGGGCACATGACCGAAAATCAACGGTTCAGCCTTCCGGCCCAGCCGACCGTTCCGGATCAGTCAACGTCGGCATCAGTCGACGTCGACCCATCCGTAGGTGCGTTCCACGGCCTTGCGCCACCCCGCGTAGCCGGACTCGCGCTGCTCATCGTCCCAGCGCGGCGTCCAGCGCTTGTCCTCGTTCCAGTTGCGGCGCAGTTCCTCGGTCGAGCCCCAGAACCCGACCGCGAGCCCCGCGGCGTACGCGGCGCCGAGCGCGGTCGTCTCGGCGACGACCGGACGCGACACCGGGACGCCGAGGATGTCGGCCTGCATCTGCATGCACAGCTCGTTCGCGGTGACGCCGCCGTCCACCTTCAGCACGTCCAGCGAGACGCCCGAGTCCTCCCGCATCGCCTCCACGACGTCGCGGGACTGGTAGCAGATCGCCTCCAGCGTCGCGCGGGCCAGGTGGGCGTTGGTGTTGAACCGGGACAGCCCCACGATCGCGCCGCGCGCGTCGCTGCGCCAGTACGGCGCGAACAGGCCGGAGAACGCCGGGACGAAGTACACGCCGCCGTTGTCCTCGACCTGCGCGGCGAGCGCCTCGCTCTGCGCCGCGCCGGAGATGATGCCCAGCTGGTCGCGCAGCCACTGGACGGCCGATCCGGTGACCGCGATCGACCCCTCCAGCGCGTACACGGGCGCGGCGTCTCCGAGCTTGTAGCAGACGGTGGTGAGCATGCCCGCCTTGGATCGGACGAGCTCCGGACCGGTGTTGAGGAGGAGGAAGTTGCCGGTGCCGTAGGTGTTCTTGGCCTCGCCCGGGGAGAAGCAGACCTGGCCGACCGTCGCGGCCTGCTGGTCGCCGAGCACGCCGCTCAGCGGGACCTCGCCGCCGAGCGGCCCGTTCGTCCGGGTCGTCCCGTACGGGTCGGGCGCGGAGGACGGCCGGATCTCGGGGAGCATCGCGCGCGGGATGCCGAAGAACGACAGCAGCTGGTCGTCCCAGTCGAGGGTCTCCAGGTCCATCAGCATCGTGCGGCTGGCGTTGGTGGGGTCGGTGACGTGCACGCCGCCGTCGGTGCCGCCGGTGAGGTTCCACAGCAGCCAGGTGTCGATGTTGCCGAAGACCGCCTCGCCGTTCTCGGCGGCCTCCCGGACGCCGTCGACGTTCTCCAGGATCCACTGGATCTTGCCGCCGGAGAAGTAGGTGGCGGGCGGCAGCCCGGCGCGGTGCCGGATGGTCTCGCCGCGCCCGTCGCGCTCCAGGGCGCTCGCGATGCGGTCGGTGCGGGTGTCCTGCCAGACGATCGCGTTGTAGTACGGGCGGCCCGTCCGCCGGTTCCACACCACGGTCGTCTCGCGCTGGTTGGTGATGCCGAACGCGGCCAGGTCGCCGTGCGACAGGTTCGCGCGGTTGAGGGTGGACTGGATGACGGCGCGGGTGCGCTCCCAGATCTCGGTGGGGTCGTGCTCGACCCAGCCGGCCTTCGGCAGGATCTGCTCGTGCTCGAGCTGGTGGCGGGCGATCTCGTTGCCGCCGTGGTCGAAGATCATGAACCGGGTGCTCGTGGTGCCCTGGTCCAGGGCTCCGACGAAGTCGGCCATCGGCACTGCTCTCCTCGCTGGTCGGGAAGGGGGGACGGCGGTCAGGACGCCTCGCCGGC
>NZ_JBFAOF010001095.1:0-2193 GCF_040675125.1 Spirillospora sp. NPDC049652
GGGGCGATCAACGCCCCGGCCCCGCCGTTCGGCTACGGATGGATGACCGCGGTCACCATCGGTACCAGCGGCGACGGCCGCCACCGGCTCCGTCGGCGGCACGGAGAACGAACCCCAGTAGCCAGATGACCAGGACGATCAGGGCGATCCACCAGAGGACGTGGACGGCGAACCCCAGGCCGCCCAGCAGTAGCGCCAGCAGGAGGACGGCGATGATGAGCGCCATAGCGGTCTCACATCCCTTTCACTTGATTGGCTTGTGGTGACCTCTCTATACCCTTGGTTCCGGCTTTATGCATGAGATCGGCAACACTCTTTTCAGTGTGGACCGCGGGGGCCCGGGCATCGATTGTCCGTAGGGTCGGCCGCTTCTGGGGGAAGGGGCACCGGATGCTTCATGTGCTACGGGACTACGCCTTCGTGGGGGACGGGGAACGAGGGGCGCTGATCGGCCCCCACGGGGATCTCGCGTGGATGTGCTTCCCGTCCTGGGAGTCGCCGCCGGTGTTCGCCGGCCTGCTGGGCGGCGCCGGCCGCTACGTGGTGTGCCCGGTCGCCGAGCGGCGGGTGTGGGGCGGCTACTACGAGGAGAGCGGACTGGTCTGGCGGAGCCGCTGGGGGGTGCCCGGCGGCGTCGTCGAGTGCCACGAGGCCCTGGTCAGCCCGGCGGAGACCGGCCGTGCGGTGGTGCTGCGGCGGATCTTCGGCGTCCACGGGACGGCGAGGGTCCGGGTGACGTTCGGCCTGGCGGGCGGCGAACGGCACTGGACGGACGGCTCCTGGGCGGGACGGGACGGAGACCTGTTCTTCCGCTGGACGGGGGCGCCGGAGTCCGCGTCCGGATGGCCGCTGACCTTCGACGTCGAGCTCCGGGAGGGGGAGACGCGCGACCTGGTCCTGGAACTGGCGACCCAGCCGGTGAAGGGCTCGTCGGGGGCCCCCGACGGCCTGTGGGAGCAGACGCGCGCCGACTGGGAGGCGCGCATCCCCGACTGCTCGGACACCGTCGCGCCCAGGGACGCGCGGCTCGCCTACGCCGTCCTCAGCGGCCTGACCTCGTCCGGGGGCGGGATGGCCGCCGCGGCCACGACGTCGCTGCCCGAGCACCTGGCGGGGTCGCGGAACTTCGACTACCGGTATGCGTGGATCCGCGACCAGTGCATCGCCGGGCAGGCGGTGGCCGCGCACGGCGGTCAGCTCGCCCTCCTGGACGCGGCGACCGGGTTCGTGGCCGACCGGCTCGTCCAGGACGGCGCCGGGATGCATCCGGCCTACACGGTGTCAGGAGGCATGATCCCGGGGGAGCACCCGGCCGGGCTGCCCGGGTACCCGGGGTCCGAGGCGGTCTACGGCAACCGGGTCATCAAGCAGTTCCAGCTGGACGTCTTCGGCGAGGCGCTGCTGCTGTTCGCCGCGGCGGCCCGCCACGACCGGGTGGACGCGCACATCGCCGAGGCCGCCGCGGCGGCCGTCCGGGCGATCGGGGAGCGGTGGCGCGAAGCCGACTACGGGGTGTGGGAGACCGAACTGCGCTGCTGGATGCATTCGCGGCTGGTGTGCGCGGCGGGCCTCCGGCGGGCAGCGCCGGTCGTCGCCGCCCGCAAGGACCGGGCGGCCTGGGAGGATCTCGCGGACCTGCTGCTGGACGAGACGGCCAGGACGTCCCTGGACGACCGGGACGGCTGGCAACGGGCCGCCGACGACGACCGCGTGGACGCGGCCCTGCTGCTCCCGGCGCTGCGCGGAGCGTTCCCGCCCGACGACCCGCACATGGCCGCGACCTACCGCAGGGTCCGGGCCGAGCTGGAGCAGGAGGGCTACGTCTACCGGTACCGGGTGGACCGCAGGCCGCTCGGCGACATCGAGGGCGCCTTCACCCTCTGCGGCTTCATGATGGCGATGGCCGACCTCCAGCACGGTGAGCGGGAGCTCGCGGTCGGGCAGTTCGAGCGGACCCGGTCGGCGTGCGGCGCGACCGGGCTGTTCACCGAGGAGTACGACGTCCGCCAGCGGCAGGTGCGGGGGAACCTGCCGCAGGCGTTCGTTCACGCGCTCTTCTTGGAGACCGCGACCCGCCTGGCCGCGCGGTAGCCGAGCGCGGCGGCCGCGAGGCCCGCGCCCGCCGCCGCCCGGCGGTGGCGGCTGAGCCAGACCTGCGGGCTCCGGCCGTGGGCCCGGCCGTCGAACCGGCCG
>NZ_JBFAOF010001096.1:0-2189 GCF_040675125.1 Spirillospora sp. NPDC049652
GGCTCCTCGCCGTCTCGCGCCGCGCCGTCACGCGCCGCCACCGCGCCGCATGGTGCGGCGCTGCCGCCGTCGCTGTCGCTTCTGCGTCGCGCCACTACCGCGCCACGTCCACGGCACCGCTGCGCCTGTGCCGTCCCGCCACCGGGTCACGTCGCGCCGCCACCGGGTCGCGTCGGCGTCGCAGTAGAGGTCGAGGTCGGAGCTTGATCGTTCGGGAATTGTCGCACTATGATCGTTCGACAATTGTCGAATGATTAAGGAGGTTCCGATGACGCCCGCACGGGTTTACGAGCATCCTGAGACCGGCGAGATCGCGATCCCGCGGGTGCTGTTCGCGTTGAGCGAGCCGTTGCGGCTGTCGATGGTGCGGACGCTCGCGGAGCGCGGCGAGGTGGACAGCATCGAGCTGGGGCCGGACCTGCCGCGCTCGACGCTCACCCACCACACGAGCCTCCTGCGCGAGTCCGGCGTGGTGTTCGTCCGCGCCGAGGGACGCAAGTGCCTCATCCGGCTGCGACGCGACGACCTGGAGGCGCGGTTCCCGGGCCTGATCGACGCGGTCCTCGACGGGTACGAGGAAGCCGCTCCCGCGCGGGAGGACGCGTGATCCGCCGTGTCTGGCCCCTGGTCGCGTCCGCGGTCGCGCTGGGCATCGACGCCTACGTCCTCGCCGGGGTGCTGCCCTCGATCCCCGGCTCGCTCGGCACCACGCTCGCGGCGGTCGGGCTGTGCGTGACGGCCTTCACCGCCGCGTACGCCCTGGCGGGACCGCTGCTGTCGGGCACGCTGATCCGCGGGAGCACCGCGAGGGCGCTGCTGATCGCGCTGGGCGTTTTCAACCTCGGCAACGTCCTCACCGTGGCCACGCCGAACATCGAGGTCCTCCTCGCCTCGCGGGTGATCGCCGGAGCGGGCGCGGGCGTGCTCACGGCGGTGGCGACCGCGTCCGCCGCCGCCATGGTCGCCGACCACGAACGAGGCCGTGCCATGGCCATGGTGACCTTCGGCCTGTCCGCCGGGACGGTCGCCGGGGTGCCGGTCGGAATGCTCATCGGCGACCGTCTGAACTGGCGGTGGACGATGGGCCTGGTCGTCGCCATCGGCGTCCTCAGCATGGTCGCCGTGGCCGCCAGGGCGCGGACGATCCCGGCGCTGCCCGCCTCGCGCGGTCCCGCCTTCGGAGTGCTGCGGGCACCGAGGACCCTCGTCGGCGTCGTCGGCGCGTTCCTCCTCGGCGTGGCCAGCCTCGGGCTCTACACCTACCTGCTGCCGATGGCCGAGGCCCGGGGCCTTCAGGATTGGGACTTCGCGCTGGTGTGGGCGTGGGGTATCGGCGGAGTCAGCGGATCCGCCCTGGTGGGCAGGGTTCTGGACGCGTCCGGGCCCCGTGTGCTGCTCGTCGCCCTGCCCGCGGCGCTCGTGGCGAGCTTCGCCGCCCTCTGGGCCTCCGACATCCCGGTGGTGTGGCTCGTCGCGGCGACGTTGTGGGGCGCCGCCGGCTGGGCGAGCGTCCCGACCCTGCAGCAGGCTCTCACCGGGGACCGTCCGGAGCAGGCGATGCCGATCGTGGCGTTCCAGATGGCCGCGATGTACCTCGGCTCCGCGGCGGGGGCCGCCGTGGGTAGCAGCCTGCTTGCCAACGGCACCGCCCCGGACGACCTGGCCGCCTGGGCTCTGGCGCCCGCGGCGCTGGCGCTGTTCCTCACCGGATGGATCGCGGTCGCGGCCCTCCGCGCCCCGTCCCGTCCCCGCGTCCAGGCCCCGGCCGAGCAACCCTGCTAGGCCGTCCCTCGAAGTCGGCCGCCCTACTGCGCCACGGACGCCGACTTCGGACACACCTAGGGCTAGTTTCAAAGCGGCCTCAGCCACGCGCGCGAACGCGTGACCTGCCCGGTGGAGCGAAGCCGAAGGCGAGCGCAACCGGGCAGATCGCGAAGCGATGCCGCGTTCGCCCAGGCAAGGTCACGTAGCGAGCCGTTAGGCGAGCGCAGTGGGCCGGGACTGTGACAACACGCCCTAGTCGATCGCGTTGCGGGTGAGTTCCTTCAGTTCGGTGACGACGGCGTCCAGGGGGCGCAGGTCGCGTTCGGCGCGGCAGAGGATGGTGGCGCCCTCGACGGACGCGACGATGAGGGTGGCCAGCCGGGCCGCGCGGACGGGGGAGGCGCCGGCGTTCTCCAGGCCCGTGG
>NZ_JBFAOF010001097.1:0-2183 GCF_040675125.1 Spirillospora sp. NPDC049652
CGACGACGACGTCGGCGAGCCGCTGCGCGAGCCGGGCGTTGCGCAGGTTCCGGACGGCGGGGGTGCGGGCGAGCAGGTCCCCGGCGGCGGTCAGGGCGCGCTTGTGGGCGCGGGCCCCGCGCGCGGCGAGGGCGCGGGAGAACAGCTCGGCGAAGGCGTCCGGGGAGAACGGGCGGGTGTGGACGACCTCGAACCGCAGCGACAGCGCCGGGTTCACCTCGCGGATCCGCTCGTCGCCGCCCGGCTCGCACAGCGCGACGACGTGCAGGTCGTCGTGGACGTCCAGGGCGCGGTGCAGCTCCTCGACGATCGCCTCGCCGCTGCGCGGGTCGCGGGACATGTCGTCCAGGCCGTCGATCACCATGAGCCGGGACCCGGCGGACTCGCGCGCGTCGTTGTACAGGTGCGTGGTGGCGGCCGAGACCTCCTTGCCGGCGAAGAAGTCGTCGGCGAGCCACAGCGGGGACGCGGTGACGCCCCGGTCGAGCAGCAGCCGCGCGACGTGCTGGGCGGCGTCCCGCTTGCCGGTGCCGTCCGGGCCGACCAGCATCAGCCGGACGGGCCCGTCGCCCTCGGCGATCCGGCCGAGGGCGGCGACGACGTCCGGCTGCCCGACCAGGCCGGAGCCGATCGCGGCGGACGGCCGCGGCCGGCGCGCTCGGGGCGTGCCCTTCCCGACGGACGAGGCGAGCGGGTTCACGACCGTGCGGCGCGGCCGGAACAGCCGCCGCAGGTCGTACTGGAACTGGCTGACGGGGATCGACTGCGGGTCGGGGATGTCGCAGTCGGCGGGCAGCCCCTGCACGGACCCGGTGAACCGGACGGCCATGTCGAGCCAGCCGCGGCAGGCGTCGGCCTCGCCCGCGCCGAGCGCCCGGGCGAGCCAGGCCCGTACGCCCTCGCTCCACTCGGACGCGTCGAACCCGGTGTCCCGGACGTGCGCGAACCGCTCCAGCAGCTCGCCGTAGGCGTCCTCGCCGAGCACGGCCGACAGCTCGGCCGGGACCTCCCGGAGGCCGCCCTGGAGGAGCAGGTGGACGTACAGGTCCTGGACGGACTCCTCGCGCGGCGCGGCGGCCCGCAGGTGCTCGTGCGCGGGGGTGAGCCCGGCGCAGATCCACTCCAGGTAGCCGATCGGCCCGGCGAGCTCGGGCAGGGCGGCGACGACGTCGTCGGGCGCGTGGTCCATCCACGCCTGGCGCTGGTCGACGAGGTGGTCGGTGATGTCCAGGCCGGGCGGCGGGTCGGCGAGCAGCCGGGCGAGCGCCTGGCGCCGGGGCTCCAGCGGCTCGACCCCGGCGAGGACGTCCAGCGACTCGCGGGCGAGGGTGAGCGCGAGCTCCTTGTCGCCGGAGTCGCCGAGCCATTCCAGCGGGCGGAAGTTCCCGCTGGTCACGATCCAGGCGGGGAAGTCGAGCAGGAGGTCGCGGGGTTCGCGGTGGTACTTGCCGAAGAACTGGTACTGGAGCCGGGAGTGGGAGCCGGTGCACACGGCCGAGCCGCCGCCGAGGAACTCCAGGGCGAGCACCAGGTCGCCGAGGACGAGCGGGGACGGGGCGGTCAGCAGTTCCAGGTCGTCGGTGGTGAGGTCCTTGCAGCGGGGGTCGTGGATCAGCGTCTCGACGCGCTCGCGGATCTCGGCGAACAGGCCGTCGGGCACGCGCCAGGGGCCGTGCGCCCAGTAGTCGCAGACCGGTTCATCGGTGACCAGCAGCTCCAGATGCTCCGGCAGCGCCACGCAAGACCCCCTCGCCAACAAACCCGGCGTAAAGGTTAGGCCGTCTCCGTGACAACTGGGGCCAGGTTTACCCGTCTGCCCGTACGGCGTAACCGCCGAGTGAGGGTTCCAGCAGGCCGAACGCCTCGGCGGCCGCCTCGGCGAGCGCCGCGGCGATCTCCTCGTGCGTCTGCCCTCCGGCGGTACGGCGCAGGGCCTCGTCGAACAGCACCCGGTGGACGCCCCCGAACTGGGCCGCCGCGAGCCGGTGCACCCGGCCGTCGGGGTCGGCAGCGGCGTCGGTGGCGGCGTCGGTGGCGAGGGCTTCGGCGAGAACGTGCTCGCGCTGCTCGTGCAGCTCGCGTAGCCGGGCCACCAGCGTCGGGCTTTCGAGGACCATCCGGGCGAACGGCTCTCCGCTGAACCCGGCCACCGCCTCCCGCCGGTCGACCGCGTCCAGGTAGGC
>NZ_JBFAOF010001098.1:0-2181 GCF_040675125.1 Spirillospora sp. NPDC049652
GGAGCGGGAGCGGCGGACGCGGCGGACGGGACGGCGGCGGCGAGCGGAGCGGCGAGCAGTGCGGCTCCGAGCGCCAGGCGGGGGGAGGTTCTCATGAACGCCCTCTCATGCGAGCGCCAGGGCTCCCCCGTGCGACCCGATCGGCGGGCCCGCCGTGGCTATGGGGACATTTATTACATGAGTGGTATTCGGTGTAGTTGGTGAAAAGTGTCGAAAACAGGCATGGATGTTCTCATCTGTCGCCGGTTGCCTCCGGCGGCGATCCGGCCCAGGGGGCGGTCATGGGCGGGGCGGTCGTGGGCGGCGGCATGGGGCGGGGGCATGGGGCCGGATGGCGGCGCGTCCACTCCGCCGACGCGCCTACCTCGCCGGGATGCCTGTGCCGCCGGGGTGCTTATGTGGCCGACGCGCCTACTCCGCCGGGGTGCAGTCGGCGCAGCGGCCGAAGATCTCCACGGTGTGCGTGATGTCGCTGAACCCGTGCTCGGCGGCGATGGCGTCCGCCCAGCGCTCCACGGCGGGACCGGCCACCTCGACCGTCCGCCCGCACTGCCGGCAGACCAGGTGGTGGTGGTGCTCCTCGGTGCGGCAGGCCCGGTAGACGGCCTCGCCCTCGTCGGTGCGCAGCACGTCCACCTCGCCGGCGTCGCTCAGCGCCTGCAGCGCGCGGTAGACCGTGGTGAGCCCGATCTTCGAACCGTCCGCGCGCAGGTCGGCGTAGATGTCCTGGGCGCTGCGGAACCCCTCGCACCCCGAGAGCGCCTCGCGCACCGCGTTCCGACGGGACGTCGTCCCTCCCCTGGTCATCCTCCGAGCACCTCCGCCTCGGCCCGCACGTCGGCGCGGCCGGCCGTGCCCGCCGCGCGGGCCGCCGTTCCGGGCGTCGCGGCGGCCGCCGCGCCCGGGTCCGGGTCTCCGCCGGCCGACGGCGCCGGCCCGTCGCCGGTCACCGTCTCGCCGGTGGCCGTCCGGGGCGCGGCCGCCCTGCGGCGGCGCAGCGCCGCGCCGGCGACGACCGCGACCAGGAACACCGCGAGGGCGAGCAGCACGATCGACGGGCCCGGTTGAAGATCGTACTGGAACGAGCTCAGCAGCCCCGACACCGCCGACAGTACACCGATCACCATGGCCGCCAGCATGGTGGCGCGGAAGCCCCGGGCCAGCTGCTGCGCCGCCGCCACCGGGATGATCATCAGGGCGCCGACCAGCAGCAGCCCGACCGCGCGCATCGCGATCACCACGGTCACCGCGGCGGTCACGGCGATCAGCACCGACAGCATCCGCACCCGCAGTCCCGCCGCGCGGGCCAGCTCCTCGTCCTGGCAGAGCAGGAACAGGTCGCGGCCGAACACCACCACGATGGCGAGCACCGCGACCGCCAGCCCGGCGACCACGTACAGGTCGCCCATGGTCACGCTGCTGATCGAGCCGAACAGGTAGGACTGCAGGCTGGAGCCGCCGCCCTGCGCCTGGGTGAGCAGCGCGCCGCCCGCGAGCCCGCCGTAGAACAGCAGCGCGAGCGCCACGTCCCCGCCGCTGCGGCTGCGCGCCCGCAGCAGCTCGATCGCGAGCGCGCCGAGGACGGTCACGACCAGCGCGCCGAGGACCGGGGACGTGCCGGTGAGCAGGCCGAGCCCGATCCCGGTGAGCGCGATGTGCCCGATGCCGTCGCCGAGCAGCGACAGCTTGCGCTGCACGATGAAGGTGCCGATCGCGGGCGCGGTCAGCCCGATGAGGACCGCCATCGCCAGCGCGATCCGCATGAAGTCGTAGGACAGCACGTCGCTCATGCCAGGCTCCCCGCGGTCGTCCCGGACGCCTGCGCGGCCTCCGCTCCGGTGCCCGTGGCGGTCTCCGCTCCGGTGCCGGTGGTCTCGGTGGTGGGCTCCGCCGGACGGACGGCCGCGCGCGGCCGGGTCTCGGCGGCGATCCGGCCGCCGTCCAGCCGGACGGTCCGGGTGATCAGCGGTTCGAGCGGGCCCGGCTCGTGCAGGACGAGCAGCACCGTGCGCCCCTCCCCGGCCAGCATGCCGAGGGTCCGGGCGAGGGCCTCCTGGTTCCCGGCGTCCACCCCGGCGGTCGGCTCGTCCATGACGATCACGTCGGGCTCGCCCGCCAGCGCGCGGGCGATCAGCACCCGCTGCTGCTGGCCGCCGGACAGCAGGTGCGCGGAGTCGCGGG
>NZ_JBFAOF010001099.1:0-2170 GCF_040675125.1 Spirillospora sp. NPDC049652
GTGCGGCCTGGTCGGAGCGCTGGCGGTGCTCGCGGCGGCCCTGGTGTCGCAGATCCATCCGAGCGCGCCGTACCACGCGCTCGCCGCCGACTGCGACCGCGACGACCTGGTGATCGCGGGCGGGACGGACGAGAGCCTGAAGGCGCAGCGCCGGGCGCTGGTCAAGCAGTGGAACGCCTCGTCCTACCAGGACGGGCGGCCGCACCGGCACGCGCGCCTGGTCGAGGTGTCGGACTCGACCGACCTGCAGCACAGCCAGCTCGCGGCGGTCGAGCAGTCCGGCGGCTGCGCCTACGACGTGCTGATCATGGACAACACCTGGACGGCGCAGTTCGCCGAGGCCGGATACCTGAAGGAGCTGCACGACCTGCCCCACCCGGCCGACTTCATCCCCGCCGCGCTGCGCACCGGCCAGTGGCACGGCACGCAGTACGCCGTCCCCTTCAACCTGGACGTGGGCCTGCTCTACTACCGGGAGGGCACGACACCCCCGGCGACCTGGTCCGACCTGCTCGCACAGGGCTACGACGCGCAGCTCGCCGACTTCGAGGGGCTGACCGTCAACGTCCTGGAGGACGTGTGGAACGACGGCGCCCACGACGTCCTCACCGGTGACTCGCGCGCGGACGAGAAGGCCCTCAGCAGCCGCGTGTTCCCGGCGATCCGCCGCCTCACCGCCCGGGTGCAGGGTCCGCTCAAGGCGTCCCGCCAGTACCAGGAGCAGGACGCCATCAACGCCTTCGCCGACGGTGACAAGCTGATGCGCAACTGGCCCCGCGCGTTCTCGTCGCTGGCCACCGAACCCCGGATGCGGGTGAGCGACGACAAGCTGCGGTTCCATGTGGCGCCGCTTCCCGGGCACACGGTGCTCGGCGGGCAGAACCTCGGGGTCTCGGCCCACTCGCCCAATCCGGGCCCGAGCGCCGACCTGGTGCGGTTCCTGTCCGGGACGGCCGCCCAGCGCCAGCTGTTCTCCTGCGGCGGGTTCGCGCCCGCCCGCTACTCGGCGCTCGGCCTGTCCCCCGCCAAGCACGCGCCGGACAACGTCCAGGCGCGCACGTGCTCGGACGTGATGGGCCGCCCGCCCACGCCCGGCGATCCGGACCTGCCGAACCAGCAGCAGCTCACCGAGCTCGGCCGGGCCGTCGTGACGGCCCTCGGGCGGGCGCTGCCGCGGCCGGTGACCGAGCACTACCCGGTCTTCTCCGCGACGTTCCGGGAGTGCGCGAACAAGATCTTCGACGGCACGGCGGGCAACGCCGACACGTTCGCCCACGACGTGGCCGAGGCCCTCAAGGGACGCCCGTCCGCCTGCTAGCGGGGACCGCCCGCCGGCGGCCTCCACCCGCCTGTGGAGCCCGGCCCCTCAGCAGAGCAGCGCGGCGCGGGCCATGGTGTGGAGCAGCTCGGCCATGGCGGCCCGGTCGAGGCCCGTCGCGCTGTGCGGCGTGGAGTTGAGCAGGCCGAAGCAGGCGTGCACGGCGGCCCGGACGCGCTGCTCCGGCTCGTCCGGGCGCAGCCGGCGCAGGACGGCGACCCACTCCTCGACGTAGGCCCGCTGGACGCGCCGGACCTGGTGGCGCTGCGGCTCGGGCACGTTGTCGAGTTCGCGCTCGTGCACGGTGATCAGCGCTGGGTTGTCGAGCGAGAACGAGATGTGCCAGTCGAGCAGGGCGTCGAGGGCGGCGGAGGGGTCGCGCGCCGCGGCGCGCCGGGCGCCCTCGTCGCGCAGCCGCTCGCTGATGTCGACGAGCATCTCGGCGAGGACGGCCTCCTTGCCGCGGAAGTGCCGGTAGAGGGCCGGGCCGGTGAGCCCGAGCGCGCCGCCCAGGTCGCCGATGGACGTGCCGTGGAAGCCGCGCCGGGCGAACAGCTCGGCGGCCGCCGCGAGGATCTCCGCCCTGCGCGGGCTGGCCGTGCGCACGTCGGTCATGATGGGAGTGTAGACGAGGCTTGTTAATGAGCGTTAACATCGCACTTGTTAACGAGCATTAACTGTCGACGAGGGCGGGTGATGACCGGGTGAGCGGGAGCGGAACCGGGCCTGTGCTGGGGACGCGCGCCGATCCGGCGGGCGAGGCCTTCAAGGCCAACGCCGCGCACAACGAGGCCCTGGCCGCCGAGCTGCGCGACCGGCTGGACGCGGCCGCGCGGGGCGGGCCGGAGCGGG
>NZ_JBFAOF010001100.1:0-2170 GCF_040675125.1 Spirillospora sp. NPDC049652
GTCGTGGGCGACGGCGGCGGGCCTCGCGCTCGCGAGCCTGCTGGCGACCGGCGACGTGGCGGGCCTCGCCGCCCTCGTCGCCCAGCCCGAGCTCAGCGCCGGGCCCACCGGGGCGCTGCTGTTCGTGGGCGCCGCCTCCTTCGCGGTGCTCGCGGTCATCACCTTCGTCGCCGTCCCGGCGGCCTGGCGCGGCGGACGGGGCGCGATCCGGACGGTCACGGCCGTCCGGATCGTGCGGGTCATGCTGTGGGGCGCGTGGAGCCTGTGGCTCTCGGTGCCGGTGTCCTCCCTGGTCCTGCAGGCGGCGATGGCCGGGCTCGCCGTCGCCCTGCTGCTCTGGGGCGCCCGCGACCGGCGCTAACCTGCGGCGGGTCCAGGTGGCGGGGCGGCCGGGTCGCCGAACGACGACACGTCGCGCCGCTCCAGCGCGGCGGCCATCAGGTCCGGGAAGGCGTCCGGGGTGCAGGCGAACGCGGGGATGCCGAGCGCTGCGAGCGCGGCGGCGTTGTCGTGGTCGTAGGACGGCGTCCCCTCGTCCGACAGCGCCAGCAGCACGATCACCTGGACGCCCGCGCCGGACAGCGCGGCCGCGCGGCGCAGCATCTCGTCCCGTACGCCGCCCTCGTACAGGTCGGTGACCAGCACCAGGACGGTGTCGTTCGGACGCGTCACCAGGCCCTGGCAGTAGGCGAGCGCGCGGTTGACGTCGGTGCCGCCGCCGAGCTGGGTGCCGAACAGCAGCTCGACCGGGTCGTGCAGCCGGGCGGTGAGGTCCACGACGGAGGTGTCGAACGCGACCAGCGACGTGCGGACCGACCGCACCGACGCCAGCACCGCGCCGAACACGCTCGCGTACACCACGGACGCGGCCATCGAGCCCGACTGGTCGACGCAGAGGTCCACGTCGCGGCGGACGGCCCGGCCGCGCCGCCCGTGCCCGACCAGCCGCTGCGGCACGAGCCCGCCCCGGTCCGGCCGGTGGTGGCGGAGGTTCGCGCGGATCGTCCGGTCCCAGTCCACCTCGGACGGCCGGCGGGGACGGGCCGAGCGGGCGGCCCGGTCGAGCGCGCCGCCGACCGCCGACCGGGTGCGCTCGGCGAGCCGCTCCTCCAGCCGCCGGACCAGCGCGCGGACCACCGCGCGCGCCGACTCGCGGGCCCGGTCGGGCAGCACCCGGTTCAGCGACAGCAGCGTCCCGACCAGGTGGATGTCGGGTTCGACGGCGTCCAGCAGCTCGGGTTCGAGCAGCAGCCGGGTGAGGTCGAGCCGCTCGATCGCGTCCTTCTGCATGACCCGCACGACCGGGGACGGGAAGTACTCGCGGATGTCGCCGAGCCAGCGCGCGACCGACGGCGCGGAGTCGCCGAGCCCCGCCCCGCGCCGGCCCGGCCGCGAGCGTGCGCCGTCCCCGGCGCCGTAGAGCTTGGCGAGTGCGCCGTCCATGCGCGCGTCGTCGCCGGTCAGCGTCACGCCGGTGCCGTCGGCGGCGTCTCCGCCGAGCACCAGCCGCCAGCGCCGCAGCCGGTCCGCGTCCGCGGCGGCGGGGCCGGAGGAGACAGGGCCAGAGGGGGCCGGGGTGTCCGGCGTGCCGGTGGGGTCAGGCATGGTCGGCTCCCGTGGCGAGGATGCTCAGGACGGTCTCGGTCGCGGGCGCGGCGCGCACCGGGTCGACGGGGTCGTCGCCCGGCCGGGCGGTCGGCGGGTCGGACAGGTGCCGGACCCGTTCGCCGATCGCGCGCCGCTCGGCCGCCGCGAACTCGCCGAACGCGCGGCGCAGCAGCGGCAGGACGTTCGTGAACGCCTCGGCGGGCAGTCCCGCGATCCACCCGTCCACCAGCCGGAGCAGCGCGTCGTCGTGGACGAGCACCAGCCCGCCCTCCGACAGGAACCCCTCGACCCACGCGGCGGCGCGGACGGGCTCCGCGCCGGACGACACCGCCCGCGCCATCCGGTCGGCCACGTCGGTGAGGATCCCGGTGTCGAGCAGCAGCCGGGTGAGGCGTCCCTCGATGATCCCGTGCAGGCCGTCGCGGTCGACCAGGGAGGCGAGCGTGGTGTGCCAGCGGGCGGTGTGCGCGGCGTCGTCGAGCAGCGCGAGCGCCGAGTGCGTGCGGTCGAGGCGGCCGAGCAGGTCGCGGGCGGCGTCGTCGTCCAGGCCGCGCGACGCGGG
>NZ_JBFAOF010001101.1:0-2166 GCF_040675125.1 Spirillospora sp. NPDC049652
CCGTCGGCGCGCACCGGCCCCGCGCCGCAGATCACCGGCTCGTACCAGCCGCCGTCCACGAGCGGCGGGGAGCTGAACAACTCGTACGCCAGGGACAGTTCGAAGTGCAGGATCCCGCTCGCGACGGCCACCGCGACCGTGTGCACACCAGAGGTCATGTCCGGAAGTGTACGCATCTTGTCGTTCCGGACACTCGCGCGGGGACCGTGCTGGTCGCGACCATGGAGACGTGAACGAGACTCTTGGAAACAGCCGGACGGTCGCGGTCTACGGGGCGTACGGGCACACGGGCCGATTCGTGGTGGCGGAACTGCTGGAGCGCGGGTTCGTCCCGGTCCTGGTGGGCCGCGACGCCGCCAAGCTGGACGGCCTCGCGGCGCGGTTCCCCGGGCTGGACGCCCGGCCCGCCCCGGCCGACGACCCGGCGGCGCTCGACCGGGCGCTGGCCGGCGTGGACGCCGTGATCAACACCGCCGGGCCGTTCGCCGTCACGGCCGCCCCCCTGATCGAGGCCGCCCTGCGCGTCGGCGTCCCCTACGTGGACGTCGCGGCCGAGATCGAGGCCAACCGCGACACCTTCGACCACTTCGCCGACCGCGCCCGCGCCGCCGGGACCGTGGTCGTCCCCGCCATGGCCTTCTACGGCGGGCTCGGCGACCTGCTCGCCACCGCCGCCATGGACGACTGGACCGAGGCGGACGAGGTCCACGTCGCCTACGGCCTCGACAGCTGGCACCCGACGGCCGGGACCCGCGCGGCGGGCGCGGTCTCCCACAGCCGCCGGAACGGACGGCGCGTCCGCTTCACCGCCGGCGCCCTGCGGTACCACGACGACGAGCTGCCGATCCGGACGTGGGACTTCCCCGAGCCGACCGGGGCCCGCGACGTCCTCGGCGAGTTCACGATGGCCGACGTCGTGACCATCCCGAGCCACCTGCGCGTGCCCGAGGTGCGCAACTACATGACCGTCCAGGCGGCGAGGGACCTGTCGTCCCCCGACACGCCCGCGCCGGTCGCCGCCGACGAGGACGGACGGTCCGAGCAGTCGTTCGTCGTCGACGTCGTCGTGGTGTCGGGCTCCACCCAGCGTCGCGCCACGGCCTCCGGACGCGACATCTACGCCGTCAGCGCGCCCCTGGCCGTCGAGGCCGTGCACCGGATCCTCACCGGCCGCACCCGCACGACCGGCGTCGCCTCCGCGGGCGAGCTCTTCGACGCCCGCGACTTCCTGGTGGCGCTGTCACCCCACATCACCGTCCGGCACCACGCGGAGTCCGCGAGCATGGCCTCCGACATCGCCCAGCGGCGCGCCGCGCCCTCGGCGTCCAGGGCGTAGCGGCCGGCCCGTCACCACCGGACGGGGAGCACCGCCGGCCCGCTCACGATGCCGCCGGTGCGCCATGGGATCTCGTTCGCGGGGACGGCCAGCTCCAGGTCGGGGAAGCGCTCGGACAGCGTGCCGAGCGCGACCTCGAGCTCCTGCCGCGCCAGGTTCGCGCCGAGGCAGAAGTGCGGGCCGTGCCCGAACGTCAGCAGCGGCACGCCGTCGGCCGGACGGTCCGGAACGAACGCGTCCGGGGCGGGGTAGACGGCCGCGTCGCGGTTGGCCTCGGCGAGCATCGGCAGGACGGTGTCACCGGCGCGGACCGTCCCGGCCGCCAGCTCGACGTCCTCGGTCGCCAGCCGCGGCATCGCGACGGTCGCGGGCGTGTCGTGCCGCAGGACCTCCTCCAGCAGCCCCGGACCGGCCGGGGCGGGCCAGCGCCCCTCGGCGACCAGCGTGAACACCGCGGACGCGACCAGGTGCGCGGTCGTCTCGTGCCCGGCGGTGATGATGTTGATCACCATGCTGACCAGCTCCGGACCGGACAGGCCCCCGCCGTCGCCGTCCTCGCCCTCGTCCCGCGCGGCGATCAGCACGTCGATCAGCGCGTCGCCCGGCTCCTTCCGCCGGGCCTCGACGAACGCCTCCACGTAGCCGCGGAACTCCCGCCCGTTCGCCGAGCGGCTCGCCCCGCTCCCGGTGCCGGTCGACAGCGCCACGTCCGCCCACCGCCGGAACCGCTCGCGATCGCCCTCGGGGACGCCCAGCAACTCGCAGATCACCCGGACCGGCAGCGGGAACGCGAACGCCGCCAGCAGGTCGCAGGCGTCCGCCGGGATGCC
>NZ_JBFAOF010001102.1:0-2164 GCF_040675125.1 Spirillospora sp. NPDC049652
GGCGCCGCTGCTGATCACGATGGACCGGGCCCCGGCGGGCAGGCAGTACGCGACCGGCAGCGGATGGTCGAGCAGCAGCACGTCCGGGTGCCGGTCGTCGGCGCGGGCGACGATGCGGAGCAGGCTGCGGTGCCGCCGCCGGCTGCGGACCGTCCGCCAGAGGCGCGGGACGCCGCGCGACAGCCGGACCGAGCAGAGGACGGCGACGGCGCAGCTGCCGAGGCCGCCCCACAGCAGCCCCGGGTGGCTGTGCGGGGTGAGGCAGGTCGTCAGCAGCTCCGCGAAGCCGTGCCCCGCCGCGCCCGGCCAGAACAGCAGCAGGACGAGCAGTCCGAACAGGGACGCCCACAGGCCGAGGATCGCGCCCGTCCAGCACAGCACGGCGCTCGCCGGATGGTGCCGAGCGAAGGACGCCCCGTCCAGCGACCTGCCCGCGCAGATCCCGAGCGCGGCGACCAGGAAGGCCAGCTGGGCGGCGAGGAGCAGCACCCGTCAGCCCCGCGCCTCGTCCCCGGCGCCGCCGCGGCCACCCGCGGCGCCGGGGCCCGCGGTGCCGGGCGCGTCGGTGGTGCGGGCGTTCAGGGCGTCCAGCATGCGGCGCGCGTCGGCGTCGGGGACGCTCTCGACCAGCCGGGCCAGGACCGCGCCCTGGTCGGGGGAGTCGGTGAGGGCGTCCAGCATCAGCGCGACGGTGAAGTCGGCGCGGCTCTGCGTGGGGGCGTAGCGGAACGCCTGCCCGTCCGGGACGCGCCGCAGCAGGTCCTTGCGGGTCAGGCGCTCGGCGACGGTCTGGACGGTGTTGTAGGCGAGCCGCCGGTCGGCGGAGGCGTTCAGCAGGTTGAGCAGCTCGCGGACGCGCAGCGGCTCGTCCGCCGCCCAGAGCGCGTCCATGATCGCCCGCTCCAGCGCGCCGCCGAGATCGCCCACAACGCCCTCCTTGCCGTTCGTCCGCCGTCATTGTCCCGCACGGCGGGACGGGCCGGTCCGGCCGGGACGGTCAGGAGATCCGGACGGCCCCGGCCAGCGGGCGTCCCGCCATCGGGCTGATCTTGACGACGTCGCCGGTCTGCGGCGCGTGGACCATCTTCCCCCCGCCGATGTACATGCCCATGTGGTGCAGGTCGGAGTAGAAGAACACCAGGTCGCCGGGCTGGAGCTGGTCGGCGGACACGTGCGTGCCCGCGTTCCACTGCGCGCCGGTGTAGTGCTGGAGCCGGACGCCGACGCGCGCGTACGCGTACAGGGTCAGCCCGGAGCAGTCGAAGCCCTTGATGTTGGCGCCCTGCGCGATGCCGAAGGTCGGCCCGGACGCGTTGCCCCCGCCCCAGGAGTAGGGGACACCGAGCTGTGCCAGCGCGTACCGCACCGCCTGCGCGCCCTTGCCCGACCCGGGGACCGAGGGCGCCTTGCCGGGCGCGCTCGGCCCTCCGGTGGGCCGGTCGGCGTCCAGCTTGCTCTTGGCCTGGTCGTACAGCTTGGCGACGGCGTCGCGCTTCTTCGCCAGCGTCGTCCGGAGCGTCTCGACCTGCCGCTTGCGCTCCTGCGCGGCGAGCCGTGCCCGCTCCGCGCCCTGCACGGCCTGCAGGAGAGCCGACACGCGGGTGCCGTTCTGCGTGGCGAAGTACCGCAGGGTGGACGCCTGGTCGAGCAGCGACTGCGGGTCGGACGAGGCGAACATCCGCTGCGTCGGGTCGGTCTCGCCGTTGATGTAGCTCGCGGCGGCGACCCGGGCGATGTCCCGCCGGACGGCCTCCAGCGAGCGTTCCTGCTGCCGCGCGATCCCGTCGGCGACCTTGGACGCGCGGCGGGTCTCGGCGAGCTTGACCTTCAGCCCGTTGTACTGCTCGGTGAGCTGTTCGAGCTGCTCCCTGAGCTTGCCGACGTCCTGCTTCGGCTTGGGCTTGGCGGCCGGCGCCGAGGGCGCGGCCGGGGCGGCCTGCGCGGACGGGACGGCCGCCGGGGATGCCAGGGCGGCGGCGGTGATCCCGAGGACGACCATCGTCCGGTGCCGGGGGAGCGGTCGTCGGACCGTGCTTGCGGGGCGCACGAGCGTCTCCTTCGCGAGCCGCCGCGCGCGGCGGCCGGGGGTGCGGCTTGCGGCAGATCGGAAGAGCGACGAGTATGGACAGAGTTTAGTTTGATAGGTGTATATATCGGTTGTCGC
>NZ_JBFAOF010001103.1:0-2146 GCF_040675125.1 Spirillospora sp. NPDC049652
CGAAAAGACCCGCCTCGATTGATTTCGCCAGTTCGACTTCATCTTCTGCCGTGAGGAGCGGAACGCGACCGATCTCTCTCATCGAGCCGCCCGTCGTGCTCGACGTCGGCGAGGGCGATGCCGCGCGAGACGCTGTCGTCGTCCACGCCCAGGCGTCCGGCGATGTCCAGGAACCGGCCGTCCGGCAGCCGGGCGAAGAAGGGGTCGCGGTCGCTTCCGGAGACGTCGTCGCGGCCGGGCCTGAAGTCGGGCCACGCGCCGGGGCGGTTCAGCAGGTCGTCGTTGGTCATCGCCAGCTCCTGGAGCTGCGGCCAGCGGTTCACCCTTCCCTTGACGAACCCGGTCGCCTGGACGATCTCGGTGCGGCCGTCGCCGGCGAAGTCGCCCATCTTGACGTCCCAGGCCCAGCCGGAGCGCGACAGGCCGAGCGACTCGCTGTGGTCGTCGTAGCGGGCCGTGCGGCCCTGGAAGACGCTGCGGCCCTGGCTCAGCCACGCGAAGTTGCTCTCCAGCAGGCCGTACTGCTGGGTGATGTTGCTGACGAAGATGTCGGGGACGCCGTCGCCGTCCAGGTCGCCGAACGCGACGCCCATGCCCTTGAACGAGTCGCGCCCGAGCACCTTGGACTTCGGGGTGGTGAAGTGCCGGACGCCCTTGACCTCCTCGAACCTCGGGTGCCCGGGTGTGGAGCGGTTGCGCAGCAGCCGGTCCGGGCCGAAGTCGTTGGCGAGGTAGAGCTCGGGCAGGCCGTCGCCGTCGACGTCCTGGACCGCGGTCGCGAGCGTCCACCCCTTGGAGGTCCGGTCGGGCAGCGGGCTCGGCGGCTCGGTGTAGGTCGCGGACGGCCGCCCGCCGCCCCGCGCCGACTTCCACAGCAGGATGTGCTTGCGTCCGCCGTTGTAGGCCGCCGACATCGACCGCTGCATGACCAACTGGCTCTGCCTCGCGTGCGGGTCGAGGACGCGCGCGCCGTCCGGGAAGTAGTTGGCGACGATCAGGTCGGGATGGCCGTCACCGTCCACGTCCGCCACCGAGACCGCGTTGGTGTTCCAGGTCTGGCGCGGGCTGACGAGTTCCTGCGGGACGAACGCGCCGGGCTTGCCGAGCGCGACGGGCGTCCGCAGGAACAGCACGGGTGAGCGGCCCCAGTAGTAGACCAGGACGTCGGTCAGGCCGTCCTCGTTGTAGTCGCCGGGCGTGCAGCCCATCGGGGCCATCGTCGCGTCGTAGGGCAGCCCGGCGGGCGCCAGCCGGACGGCGGGCATCCGTCCGCCGCCCCCGGGGACGGGCGCGACCGTCACCGAGTCGTCGCGCGGGTCCACGACGCACGCGTCGGCCGGGCGTCCGGCCCCCTCGACGTCGGCGAGCGCGACGGCCGCGCCGACCGACGAGATCCAGTGGTCGATGTGCCGGTAGGCGGGCGCCACCTGCCGGACGTCGCGGGCGGCGGCGGCGCCGTTGAGCGGGACGCGCTGGAAGGCGAACCGCCGCGCCAGCCGCGCCGCCTCGGCGTCGGAGGTGTCCGGCAGGCTCGCCACGAACCAGCCCGCCACCAGCAGCAGCACCGAGCAGACCTGCACGAGCCGGGAGCGCGCGAAACGGGACAGCGCGGTACGGGTGCGCGGGGTACGGGTGCGCGGGGTACGGGTGCGCGGGCCTGCGGTCACCACTCGCCTCCCCCGCCGTCGTGCCGTCGCCACTCACGGCGGACCAGGGCCCTCCAGTACTGGTAGTCCGCGAGGGAGTTGCCGTGGGCGGCCGCCTCGTCGTGCGCGACGTCGGTCCACTTCGCGGCGGTGGCCGGGGACGCCGAGCACAGCGTCTCCACCGCGTCCCGGACGTCGCTCGGGATCTCTCCCGCCAGCACCCGCGCCTTGGCGGCGAACGCCGCGCCCTGCGCGAGGTCGGCACGGTGCCCCTGCGCGAGATCGGCACGGTGCCCCTGCGCGAGATCGGCAGCGCCGTCGTGGCCGTCAGCGATTCGCAACAGCGAGGTCAGGACGTACGGGGGCCGTGCGCCGGTGTAGGCGGCGGCCAGCCCGATCCCCGCCCACAGGTCACCGCGCCGGTGCGGGGGGAATCCGGCGATGACGCGTCCGATGGCCTCGGGGTCGGCGCAAGTGTGGAACCACAGCGCGCGGCCGAC
>NZ_JBFAOF010001104.1:0-2140 GCF_040675125.1 Spirillospora sp. NPDC049652
GCCACCGCGTCCAGCCGCTCGCGCGCCTTGGAGCCGGGCTCGGCGTCGGTGACCAGCAGGCACAGGCCGGGGAGCGTGCCGCGCCCGACCCGGCCGCGCAGCTGGTGCAGCTGCGAGACGCCGAACCGGTCCGCGTCCATGATCACCATGACGGTCGCGTTCGGCACGTCCACGCCGACCTCGATGACCGTCGTGGCGAGCAGGACGTCCAGCTCGCCCGCGGTGAACCGGCGCATCACCGCGTCCTTCTCGTCCGGGTGGAGCTTGCCGTGCAGGACGCCGATCCGGAGCCCGGCGAGCAGCTCGCCCTCCAGCATCGGCAGCAGCTCGGTGATCCCGAGCGGGGACCGGCGGCCCTCCTCGTCCGGCGCGGGGACGTCGCCCTCGTCGCCCTCCTGCTCGCCGATGCGCGGGCACACGATGTAGATCTGCCGCCCCCCGCCGGCCTCCTCGCGGATCCGCTCCCAGGTGCGGGCGAGGAACGCGGGCTTCTCCGGCGGAACCACGTGCGTGCTGATCGCGGACCGGCCGGCGGGCAACTGCCCCAGCACGGACGTCTCCAGGTCGCCGAACACCGTCATCGCGACCGTCCGCGGGATCGGCGTCGCCGTCATGACCAGCACGTGCGGCCGTCCGCCCGACACCTTCTCGCGCAGCGCGTCCCGCTGCTCGACGCCGAACCGGTGCTGCTCGTCGACCACCATGAGCCCGAGGTCGGCGAACTGGACGTGGTCCTCCAGCAGGGCGTGCGTGCCGACCACGATCCCGGCGTCCCCGGACGCGGCCTCCAGCAGCGAGGCCCGCCGCGCCTTGGCCCCCTGCGACCCGGTGACCAGCGTCACCCGCGTCGCGGTGTCGGCCCCGCCGATCTGCCCAGCCTGCCCCAGCTCCCCGAGCATCCTGGCGATCGACCGGTAGTGCTGCTGCGCCAGCACCTCCGTGGGCGCGAGCAGCGCCGCCTGCCCTCCGTTGTCCACCACCTGGAGCATCGCCCGCAGGGCGACGACGGTCTTGCCTGCTCCGACGTCTCCTTGGAGGAGGCGGTGCATGGGATGCGACTTCGCCAGGTCGGCGGCGATCTCCTCGCCCACCTTGAGCTGGCCCTCGGTGAGCTCGAAGGGGAGCCGCTGGTCGAACGCGTGCAGGATGCCGTCCCCCCTGGGCGGGCGGGGGCGGGCGGGCAGCGCGGCGGCGGCGCGGCGGCGCTGCGCCAGGGCGATCTGCAGGACGAACGCCTCGTCCCACTTCAGCCGCTTGCGGGCGCGGCCGAGCTGCTCCCAGTCCTTCGGGCGGTGGATGCCCTCGTAGGCGTCTTTCAGGGGGATCAGCCCGAGCCGCTCGCGGATCGCCGCGGGCATCGGGTCGTCACCGAGGTCGGCCATGTCCAGGACCATGGCGACGGACGTGCCGATCGCGTCGATGTCCAGGCCCTTGGTGGTCGGGTAGATCGGGATGATCTCGTCCGCCCACTCGCGCGCGGCGGCGTCGGCGTCGCGGGCGGCGACCACCTTGTACTGCGGGTGGGCGAGCTGGCGCTGCGGACGGCCCGAACGCGGCCGGTAGGTGCTGATCTTGCCCGCGAACAGGCCGCGGGTGCCCGGCGACAGGTCGCGTTCGGGGACGTAGGAGCCGCGCCGGCCGAAGAAGCTCAGCTTCAGCTCGCCGGTGCCGTCGGTGACGGTGATCTCCAGCACGTAGCCGGGGCTGCGGGACAGCGTGCGGCCCTGCACCTTGACGACCTCGGCCATGACGGTGACGTGCTCGCCGTCGGCCAGCTCGTTCAGCGGGGTCAGCTCGCCCCGGTGCGCGTAGCGGCGCGGGTAGTGGTGCAGCAGGTCGCCGACCGTGTGCAGGTCAAGACCCGTCGAGAGGACCTTGGCGGTCTTGTCGCCCAGGACTTTGCGCAACGGCTCGTCGAGGTTCGTCACCCGTCTTTTCTATCGCGCCCCTCCGTCGTTCCACGCCGTCACTCCACGCCGACGAGCAAGGGGTAGCGCTCCTGGCGTCCCTCGTAGGAGACCGCCTCGACGTCCGGGTGGCGCTCGCGCAGGTGCGCTTCGAGGACGCCGGTGAGGCCGGCGGGCGCGGTCGCGCCGCGGACGAGCGTGACCAGCTCGCCGCCGCCGGACAGCATGCGGTC
>NZ_JBFAOF010001105.1:0-2137 GCF_040675125.1 Spirillospora sp. NPDC049652
GTCAACGACGGCAAGGTGATGCGGCCCTACCTGGTGAACCGGCTGCGCGGCGCGGACGGCTCGGTCGTGCAGGGCGCCGCCCACCAGTCGCTCGGCCAGGCGCTCAGCTCCGACCAGGCGGCCCAGCTGCGCGACATGATGCGGGAGGTCGTGAAATCCGGCACAGGCAAGTCGCTGCAGGGGACGTCGGTCGGCGGCGGCAAGACCGGTACCGCCGACATCGAGGGGGCCTCCTACAACGACCGCTGGTTCATCGGGTTCGGGCCCGGCGCGAACGCCAAATACGCCGTCGCCGTCATGACCGAGGCGTCCGGCTACGGCATCGAGTCCGGCCCGATCGCATCCAAGATCATCGACGCCCTCGGCGGCTGACCGTCCGCGCCCGGCCCCGGCGGCCCCGGGCCTGCCCGGCGCGGGCCGCCGCGACCCGGTCGCGGGAGCGTATCGGCCGGTTTGGTACGGTCGCGCCGCAGGTCGTCCCCGCCCAAAGGATGGAGCCGTCTCGTGCGCCGTGTCGTCTGCCCCGGCTCGTTCGATCCCGTGACCAACGGCCATCTGGACATCATCAGCCGCGCGTCCCGCCTCTTCGACGAGGTGGTCGTCGCCGTGATGATCAACAAGACCAAGCAGGGCCTGTTCACCGTGGACGAGCGGATGCAGCTGCTCCGCGAGGTCACCGAGGAGTACGGCAACGTCCGGGTGGACTCCTGGCACGGCCTGCTCGTCGACTTCTGCCGGGTGAACGACATCCCGATGATCGTCAAGGGCCTGCGGGCGGTCAGCGACTACGAGTACGAGCTGCAGATGGCCCAGATGAACCACCGCATGGCGGGCGTGGAGACCCTGTTCATGTCCACCAACCCGCTCTACTCCTACCTGTCGTCCTCGCTCATGAAAGAGGTCGTCAAGTTCGGCGGGGACGTGTCGGGCCTGGTCCCCGAACTCGTCCACGAGCGGCTCGCCGAGCGGCTCCGCGCCTCCTGACGGCGGCCAGAGCGGCCCGCCGCTCGGACGGCGCGGGCTGACCGCCGTCCGGGCGCGCCGGGAGGGCTGCGGCGCGGCGGCCGCGCGCGACACGCCCCGAAGCGGTGTTCCGGCGGGCTGGACGGAGCCCCTGAGTTGGGCTATCGCCGCCGGTCGGATACCCTGAGACCTCGGCCAGGAACGACGGTCGCGATTCGCCATGCCTCACGAAAGCAGGAAAGCTCTGACTCGCAACGAACCCGCGCGCGGCCCGCTCGTGCTCGACACCCGAGCCCTCAGCAGGCAGCCCGGGTCCGAGCGGCGGGAGCACCTCACCGTGCCGGCTCCGGAGAATTTCGGCATCGAGATGGTGCGGGTGCCCGAGGGCGCGCCGATGGAGCTGGACGTCCGGCTCGAATCGGTGCTCGAAGGCGTGCTCGTCACCGGAACGGCACGAGTTCCCCTGGAAGGGGAGTGCGCTCGCTGCCTGGATCCGATCGCCTCGGACTTCGAGGCGAACTTCCAGGAGCTCTTCGTTTATCCTGACACCCGCTCCGGTGGGAACGCAGGCGACGACGAGCTCCGCCTCGAGGACGACCTGCTCGACCTCGAGCCGGTGCTCCGGGACGCGGTGGTCCTCCAGCTGCCGCTGTCGCCGCTGTGCCGGGACGACTGTCCCGGCCTGTGTCCGGAGTGCGGTGTACGGCTGGCGGACGCCGGGCCCGACCACCACCACGACGCCGCCGACCCCTGGTGGGCGGCGCTCGGTTCCATCGACCTACGAGAAGGAAAGCAGGAGGGCTGAAGTGGCCGTCCCGAAGCGGAAGAAGTCGCGGAGCAACACGCGGCACCGTCGTTCGCAGTGGAAGACCGCTGCCCCGACCCTGGTCGAATGCCCGACCTGCCGTGACGTCAAGCTGCCGCACACGGCGTGCCAGACCTGTGGCACCTACGACCGGCGTCAGGTCATCGCGCCGTCGGCCTGACGGCTGAACTCGTCGTACCGGGGGGCGGTCTCGCGTGTGAACGCGGCCGCCCCCTCGCGGTTCCCCGAGACCCGTGCCGGCGCCCGCCGGGACGGCCGGGGACCGGCCACCCCGGCGCGCCGCGCCAGCGTGGTGACCGGCCGAGGCCAGCGCCCGGAGCCGTGGTGCACGCCGGGAACATTCCCACC
>NZ_JBFAOF010001106.1:0-2135 GCF_040675125.1 Spirillospora sp. NPDC049652
GGTGCCGATGTAGTTGTGGTTGAGCATCCTGGCCTCTTCCTGAGCCAGAACGACAACCCGCCGCGCGCGGTCGGTGAACCTCTCGAACATCTCGTCGCTCCTCACAGAGCGGTTGGGCAGAGTCCGGAACGTCCGGACCTGTCCTTCCGCATGCTAGCCCGCCCCGAGGAGGCCGCCCGGTGCACTCCCACCAGAAGACGTTCCCCAGCTAAGCGCTGTTCATCCTCATCCAACTACCGCACTGATGCGGCATGTTCCCGCTACGCCGCGAGCGAACGGGCCTTTGCCCGGACCGTTCCCGAGCGGCTCACCAGCGCCATTGCGAAGGCGCTGGGCGGTCACGGGGCAACCCTTCCGCTCCGGCGGCCGATGAATCGCGGGCCGTGTACGCCACAAGCGAACGGCCGGCCGCCCTGAACGGCCCCGGCCGGAGCGGCGTTCGTCCTTCTCCGCCCGGTTCCTGACCCTCTTCAAGATCGAATCGAGCCGCCCGGTCGGCGCAATGCGAACGGCCCGCCCCGCGTCGCCGCGCACGCGGCTGACGGTCGGAGGCGGGCCGGTCGGTCCGGCCGAAGCCGGTGCGGGCCGTAGCGGTCCGGTCGGCGGGCCCCGGAAGCCCCGCGGAGATCGTCTCCCCGCCCCCGCCGACCCGGTTCCGGTCGGCCGCGGGGCCGACCGGCGCGGCTAGTTGGCGGCCTCGTACTGCTCGATCACGTTGGCCGGGATCCGGCCGCGCTCGTTGACCTTGATGCCCCGGGCCTTGGCCCAGGCGCGGATCTCCGCGCTGCGCTCACGGCTGGACGCGCCGCGCTGGCGGCGCCGGCGCTGGGTGCCCGCCTTGCGGGACACCTCCACGAACGGCTGAAGAGAATCCCGCAGCTTCTTCGCATTGGCGCTACTGAGGTCGATCTCGTAGGAGGCGCCGTCGATCGAGAACGCTACGGTCTCGTCCGCCTCGCCACCGTCGAGGTCGTCGACGAGAAGCACCTGAACCTTCTGTGCCATGAGGACAGACCTTTCAGACTGGAGCAAACTGCATTCGGCTGCAAACATATACCTCGAAGCGCGCCGATGACAATTCGACACCCGCGATGAACTTTGCTTCCCCCACGGTAACTCATCGTAATCACGCACCATCCGAATCGGGCATGATCCCGCGCATCCGGGCCGGACACCGCCGCCGATCGGGGAAAATCCGGGGCGGGCCGCTTAACGACCGGGGCTCGATCGTCCCACGAGCCGACGATTAACCCCGACGTAACGTCCCTAACCGCCCGTCGAGCTGCCCCGGGATGACGGCCCGAAGGCCGTCCAAAGTTCAGCGGAACGGCAGTGTTCCGGAGTCGCCTAAGGGACGTTGAAGGCGTCCGGAAGTCCTGTGCAAGCCCGGCGTGAAGGTGGCGCGAAGGCGCCGTGAACCCGGTGGCGCGGGGCGTCCGGCAAACTCTCGCCGCAAAGTCGGCGGGGGCCGGAACTCTCCAACGCCCCCGCGGGACGGGGCTTCCGGCCGCGGGGGCCGGATCGTCAACTCCCCGAAGTAAGGGGATTTGCGCGCATTATGTCAGTCGATGGTGTTCTTCACCACGCCGGTTCCCGCCAGGCGGTCATGCACCGCGCGCCGTTCCGCTCCGCGGAACGCCATCGCCACGTTCACGACCCAGAAAACGCCGCCGATGAGGCCGAGCACGGGCACGGGCCGCAGCGCGATCGGAACCGCGTACACGGCCGCCCGGAGGCCCGCGCGGACGGCGTCCGGCCGGGCGCCCTCCTCGGTGACGACGCGGACGCCCGCGAACCGCTTGCCGAGCGTCCGCCCCCACAGCGCGATCTGGACCGCGTCGTAGACGAGCAGAAGGGACGCGACCACCGTCGGGGACCAGCGGTCCGCCGTCTCGTGCGGCAGCGCCGCCCGCAGCACCAGCACCACGGGCAGCCCGACGACCAGCGTGTCCACGATCCGGGCGAGCAGGCGCTGCCCCGGTTCGGCCAGCCATCCGCCCTCGCCGCCGACGCCGTCCTCGTCCGCGGCGGCTTCGACGGCCGGCTCGCGGACGGAGCCGGCGGCCGGGCCGCCGGGCCCGCCCACGAAGGCGGCCGCTCCGGGCGGCGACCGCCCGTCCGCCGGGTCCCCCCAG
>NZ_JBFAOF010001107.1:0-2134 GCF_040675125.1 Spirillospora sp. NPDC049652
GGCAGGCTCGACCCGCGCGCCGGGACGATGCTCCAGGCGGTGTGGTTCGACGCGGGCCCGGAGCGGCCCGGCCGGATCCTGCTCGCCGTCCACCACCTGGCGGTGGACGGGGTGTCCTGGCGGATCCTGCTCCCCGACCTCGCGGCCGCCTACTCCGGGACGGAGCTCGAAGCCGTGCCGACCTCGTTCCGCCGCTGGTCGCGGGTGCTCGCGGACCAGGCGGCCGACCCGGCCCGCGTCGCCGAACTGCCCCTCTGGGAGCGCATGCTGGACGGTCCCGCGCCCCTGCTCGACTCCGCGCCGCCGCGTCCGCCGGACGGACGCGGCGGAGCGCCGGTCCACGCGAAGCTCACGCTTCCCACGGACGTGACGGAGGCGCTGCTCACCCGGGTGCCCGCCGCGTTCCACGCGGGCATCGAGGACGTGCTGCTGTCCGGGCTCGTCGCCGCGCTCGGCGAACGCCGCCGTCACCGCGACGGCCGCGACGTCACCGGTGGCGTGCTGGTGGACCTGGAGGGGCACGGACGCGAGCCGCTCACCCCCGACATGGACCTCGCCCGCACCGTCGGATGGTTCACCGACCTGCACCCCGTCCGGCTGGACCCCGGCCCCCTCGACCACGCCGCCGTGCGCGCCGGGGGCGGTGCGGCGGGAGCCCTGGTCAAGCGGGTGAAGGAGCAGCTGCGGGCCGTCCCGTCGGACGGGCTGGGCTACGGCCTGCTGCGCCACCTCAACCCGCGGACCGCGGCCGTGATGGCGCGGCTGCCCGTCCCCTCGCTCTCCTTCAACTACATGGGCAGGTTCGCCGCCGGCGCGTCCGACGCGCCCGGTTCCAGTGCGCCGGTTCCCTGGCAGCCCGCCGGGGCCACGGCGCTCGGCGGCGGGACGGACCCGGGCATGGCCCCGGTCTACGCGCTGGAGGCGGGCGGCCTCGTCCACGACCTTCCCGGCGGCCCCCGGCTGACCCTGGCGCTCAGCGGCGGCGCCGGCCAGTTCACGCGCGCCGACCTGGACGACCTCGCGGACCGGTGGGCCGCCATGCTGGGCGGCCTCGCGGCGCACGCCGCCGGGGGCGGCGGGGGCCACACGCCGTCCGACTTCAGCCTGGTGTCGCTCGGCCAGGACCAGATCGACGAACTCCAGGCGGGACTCGCCGGCGAATTCGGCTGACCTCTCCGGCGGTCCCGCCCGCCCATTCCATATTGCGCATTTGGACAGCCCTTCCGCCCTGTGCGGGCTTGGTAGAGTCCGCCACGTATGTGTTTCGGAGAGTGTATTTCAGGTAGGGCGGAAGGGCGCTGATGAACCAGATCCGCATCGACGATGTGTGGCCGCTTTCCCCTCTTCAGGAAGGGCTGCTGTTCCACGCCGGATATGACGAGCGGACCCGTGACATCTATGTCGGCCAGAACGTCCTCGAATTAGCGGAGCCGCTGGACAGCGCGGTGCTGCGCGCCTCCTGGCAGGCCGTTCTGGACCGGCACGCGAGCCTGCGCGCGAGTTTCCGGCAACCGGCCGGCGCGCCCCGTCCGGTCCAGGTCGTCGCGACGGGCGTCACCCTTCCCTGGCAGGAGCACGACCTTTCCGATCTCCCCGCCGGTGAGGTGGATGACGAAGTCCGGCGGCTCACCGAAAAGGAACTCCAGAAGGGTTTCGACCTTTCCGTCCCGCCGTTGCTCCGGCTGCTTCTGCTGAAACTCCCGGGCGGCGCGTACCGGCTCGTCGTCACCATGCACCACATCGTCATGGACGGTTGGTCGCAGCCGATCCTGTTCGACGAGGTGGCCGACGTGTACGCCGCCGGGGGCGACCCGGCCGGCCTCCCGCCCGTCCCGCCCTACCGGGACTACCTCGCCTGGCTGGCCCGCCAGGACCAGGAGGCGGCCCGCGCGGCCTGGCGCGACGCGCTCGCCGGGCTCGGCGAGCCGACCCTCGTCCGGCCGGGCGCGTCCGCCCTCCCGGTCCCGCCCGGCCACGTGACCCGGCGGCTGGACCGGGCGGCGACCGACCGCCTCCGTGAGGCCGCGCGCGCCCGCGGCCTCACGGTGAACACCGTCGTCCAGGGCGCCTGGGGGCTGCTGCTCGGCAGGCTGACCGGCCGCGACGACGTGGTGTTCGGCGCGACGGTCGCCGG